>NZ_JAUOQO010000178.1:0-306 GCF_030547725.1 Staphylococcus pasteuri
ATTAAATACTCCTGCGGCAATATATGCAGGATTTTCTGATCTGCCGGAATTGCCACTGCACTGGCAGCATCAATTACGCGCTCTAAATCGTGTTCGGTTACTTCGCGTTCACGAACGGCAACAATCCCGTGAGAGTTCATACTGCTGATGTGACTACCAGCGATACCCACTGTTACCGAATGGATCTTACAACCGGCCATTAATTCAGCTTCTTCTACTGCCCGCTGAATTGATGTAACTGTTGACTCGATGTTAACAACGACACCGCGTTTGAGCCCACGGGATGGATGAGAGCCGATACCGACT
>NZ_JAUOQO010000179.1:0-306 GCF_030547725.1 Staphylococcus pasteuri
TTGTAAATCCGTGGGTAAAGGCTACTTTATAAGTAGCCTTTAATGGCCTCTAGTTTAATCGTGTCTTCTTTAGGGAGTTCAAACATATAGTTTCCCCACCAAGGGCCTGCCGACCAGTATGTCCACCCTTCCCAGACATCGTCATTGTTTCGAATATACTCTAGCATGTTAGCCAGAGCGGCTAGGCATACCAAGTTATCCGCAACACCAAACTCTCCTAAAAAACCCTTTTGCCCCGTCTCTTGTAACCACTCAGTGAATGCGACCAAACGTGAGACGCCAACAGTTTCACTCACACACTGATCA
>NZ_JAUOQO010000180.1:0-305 GCF_030547725.1 Staphylococcus pasteuri
ATCTGGCGAAGCGTTGGCGGTGCTCAAGGACCTGCGCGGCCTGCACCCTGACTTGGTGTTCCCCGGCCAGAGTGGACGCGCCCCGCTTAGTGAAGCATCCGTGCGCAAGGTGCTTACCGGCATGGGGTACACTGACGACAAGGGCAAGCCGATCACAACCCACGGGTTCCGGGCCACGCTGCGCACGTGGATGCAGGAACAAGGTGTAGAGCATGACCTGGGGGAAACGATCCTTGCGCACGCGGTGGGCAATGCCGCCACCCAAGCCTACACCCGATCCAAGATGGTAGAGCGCCAGCGGGAAG
>NZ_JAUOQO010000181.1:0-304 GCF_030547725.1 Staphylococcus pasteuri
CTTGAACGTGTTGCCGCTTAGCGCTATAGAGCCATACGCTGGATAAGATAGAGCTGCCATTTTAACCCCCAAACTGCCATTGAATTGAAGCAGAGCTATACGATTTCTTTACTGTATTTGTCGAATCCGTAGTGGCTTCATAGGTTTTTGTTTTCGCGCTTAGCCCTGCTGTCGGGTGAAACGTGACTATGCCGCTTGGATCAACATTAAAGTGACTAAGCTGAGCTGAGTTAAATAGAGATGATGGCGTTGAAGTTCGTCCACTGTACGCGCGAATAACCGTTCCTGTCTGATCTACAGATAC
>NZ_JAUOQO010000182.1:0-304 GCF_030547725.1 Staphylococcus pasteuri
ATCGTATGTTGCAGTATCTTCCACAACGCTAATCGGTCATAGGTAAGCGAGTGAAGTGCCAAGGTGTTTTGTTAGCAAACATAGGTAAAGCGTTATGAGTAAAGCCAACACTCCTGCCAGTTACACGGTGAAACAAGCCGCAGAGTTAGCGGGAATAACCAGCGATACCCTACGCTTTTACGAGAAAAAGGGCTTGTTGTTTAATGTTAATCGCTCGCCCAATGGGCACCGCCGTTTTAGTTCTCAAAATGTTGAGTGGTTGCGCTTTATTGTGTGTTTAAAATCTACCGGCATGTCTTTAGAT
>NZ_JAUOQO010000183.1:0-304 GCF_030547725.1 Staphylococcus pasteuri
CCAATAACCCTAACGGTTACGACAACTAGAATTTTAGAAATAATGAGCGCCTCAAAAGGGCGCTTTGAACGGAGTTAGACCCCATGTTAAACACAGACTTTGACCCTACCGAGCATCCGCATCGCCGTTATAACCCCTTAACGGGACAGTGGATATTGGTGTCGCCGCACCGCGCTAAACGCCCCTGGAGCGGCCAAGATGAAGCGCCGTCTACGGCGACCTTGCCGAGCTACGATGCCGGCTGTTTTTTGTGTGCTGGCAATACCCGTGTATCGGGTGATAAAAACCCGGATTACACAGGCAC
>NZ_JAUOQO010000184.1:0-304 GCF_030547725.1 Staphylococcus pasteuri
GATCACCGGTTACGGTTTGATAAAGCAAGCCAATGGACGAATCGAGTATTTAGGCAGTGGCTGTATTCGCACTAGCGAAAAAGAACTGCCGTTACGTTTGAAGCAAATTCACGCGGGTGTTAGCGAAATTATTGCCCAGTTTTCTCCCGATGAATTTGCCCTTGAACAAGTGTTTATGGCTAAAAACGCAGATTCGGCACTCAAGTTAGGGCAAGCTCGAGGGGCAGCAATTGTAGCAGCAGTAAGCCAAGATTTACCCGTTGCTGAATATTCAGCAAGGCAAATAAAACAAGCGGTGGTAGGC
>NZ_JAUOQO010000185.1:0-303 GCF_030547725.1 Staphylococcus pasteuri
GTTAAGTTGTGGCAGCTATTCGCTATTTTCTTAATTCGTACGCTGGTGACGTTACCCATTATCAGCTTAATGGCGCATTTGTTCTTTTAAACCCGTTTGCTCGCTAGGCTACTGGCGAGCAGTTTTTACCTAGCCTATTGGAGATTGTAATGACTTATCGTGCTGCGGTATTTGATATGGACGGTTTGTTACTCGACAGTGAGCGTCTTGCTTATGATACCTTTGCTGCAGCCTGTGGCGATCTAGGTTTAGAGTTTAAAGAGCAAGTTTACCTTGGCATTATTGGTTCTAATGCTGAGAAGA
>NZ_JAUOQO010000186.1:0-303 GCF_030547725.1 Staphylococcus pasteuri
GTTCTATTTCGTAGGCTAAAGTGGGTTGTTCAACTGTAAATGTGGTGGTGTCGGTTGCGCCATTGGCCGTTACCGTAACATTATAAATACCCGGTTTTACTTCAGCGTAGTGCTGCCAAAACGAGACTTCGTCGGGGCGTTTTTTTTCTAGTTGTAGCGTTATTTGCCCATTTGTTGGCCCTTGCCACTGAATAACTACACTGCGGCTGTTACTACATGAACCTTCAATATTAAGTTTCCAACCATTGGGGACTGTTAAGCTTGTGCCTGCTTTTGCAGGTTTGCGTTCGCTATAGCCTAGGT
>NZ_JAUOQO010000187.1:0-303 GCF_030547725.1 Staphylococcus pasteuri
ATTTATGGCTTGATGTAATATTCTTTCGTTTCCAAGGAAATAAATAGATTCCAAGTTAGACATAATCATTAATGACTTATTATCTAGTGCGAAATGTTCATGTCGAATAATTTCTTTGATCAATATATTAAGTTGTATATTGTCTGAAAATGTAAGATGTTGTGCATTATCAAGTTCCGATATTAATAACAATTCTCTTGTTAAATCACTACGTTGAGTTGTAATTTGATTGATTGCGTCTCTGTGAGTTTGTCGTTTATTTTCATTATCGGTTTGTGCTAAATCCACTAATAATTGTTTAAT
>NZ_JAUOQO010000188.1:0-302 GCF_030547725.1 Staphylococcus pasteuri
GTGATAGACATTGGCGGTGGCAGTACCGAGGTGACCTTAGGCGAAGGCATGGATCTTAAGCTTAAAGAAAGCTTAGATATGGGCTGTGTATCAATCACCAAACGCTTTTTCAAAAGTGGCCGAGTCACCAAAAACCGCTTACTTAAAGCCAGCGTCTACTGCTCTCAGCAACTATTGCCAGTAGCCGACGATTTCCTTGAACATGGCTGGAACGAATGTTTAGGTGCCTCGGGCACGATTAAAGCGGTTGCTAAAGTATGTGTAGACAATAATTTCTGTGAAGATGAGATTCAGCTAAGCGG
>NZ_JAUOQO010000189.1:0-301 GCF_030547725.1 Staphylococcus pasteuri
GCTTAAAGCATTATCAATATTGCTGGCACCACGGCCAAATCGTTGAGACCCAAAATAGTTAGGTACACCAGATTCGGCAACTTTGCTTGCTCGCTCTAAAGCTTGCTCAATATCCGATACGTCTCGTAGGCGAATCACAAAATTGTTACCCGACAAAGAACCACGCTTAAGTTTGCGGTTGTGCCTTGCAGTTGCAAGCACTCTAACCCCTTCGCCTAACTCTTCAGGTAACGCAACATTGTCCTTGCCCGGTATTTGAATACTAACCCATTGGGTGGTGACCGCATGGCGATCTTTTAGG
>NZ_JAUOQO010000190.1:0-301 GCF_030547725.1 Staphylococcus pasteuri
GTCCCATGTCCCATCAGCATTAGCTACAAGGCTACCATTACCTTCGATAATCAATAAATCGCTAGCCGTAAGGCTGTCACCATCCACATCATTGGCATAACCTACTAACAAATCATCCTGCGTAATTGTGTAAGTGCCACTATCCTCTAGAATGGGAGCTAACGTAGCCGATGTACTGG
Organism: Staphylococcus pasteuri; assembly: GCF_030547725.1. NCBI lineage: Bacteria > Bacillati > Bacillota > Bacilli > Caryophanales > Staphylococcaceae > Staphylococcus > Staphylococcus pasteuri. Next base: position 180 of record NZ_JAUOQO010000190.1, read on the forward strand.
TTGGCGCATCATTTTGCGGCGTAATCTCTAACGAGGCGGTATTAACAATGTCATCGGTACCATCACTAATGGTGTAGCTAAATTCAATTGTACCGTTATCGTTTGCGGCCGGCGTGTAACTC
>NZ_JAUOQO010000191.1:0-301 GCF_030547725.1 Staphylococcus pasteuri
GCCTTTGGCAGCGGGCGTAGAGTCAGTCGCATCAACAGGTAGTCAGTTGGCCCCGCCTATAATGGGTGCAGCGGCTTTCATTATGGCCGAACTGGTTGATATGCCGTATGCCGAGATTGCCACCGGTGCGATCATCCCTGCCGTGCTTTTTTACGGTGCTGTCTTTCTAACCATTCACTTTGTTGCTGTTCGTTTACAGCTAACACCGGTTCCAGAAAGTGAGTTACCCAGTTGGAAACAAGCTCTTAATCTTTTCTATCTAGCACCCGTTATTGCCGCTTTTGCTGGGTTGATTTATGGC
>NZ_JAUOQO010000192.1:0-301 GCF_030547725.1 Staphylococcus pasteuri
CATGAAAACATCCTAAAATAATAGATGAGAAACTAGACAATCAAAAGACACAGAAAAAGCTAAGATAAGATAGTAATTAATAAGAATTAGATTATGTTTTAAACTCGTGCTCCGCTCGATGGCTGTGACCCAGCCTACCTTCTGGGAGGGGGGCGGCCCCTAAGTTCTTTTTATTTTGGTGAATATTGCCACTTAGCGCTTAGAAACCCTCTATGTTTGCGGTTTCGTAGACCACTTTGTCCCTCCCTTCTAAGGGCACGGCCTTTTCCTAACCCTCACATGAAAACATCTTCTTCTAAGT
>NZ_JAUOQO010000032.1:0-494 GCF_030547725.1 Staphylococcus pasteuri
AAAGAAAAGCTATATGAATCATATTCGGAGTACGCAATGACAACCTCTTTTAAACTAGTAGCAGGTGATGCTTTTCCAACGATTAAAGCCAATCTGCTAGATGGATCGACTGTTCAATTAGGCCAAACGATAACTGAAGGCGCCACGTGGCACATGGTTGTGGTGTATCGTGGAAAGCATTGCCCGTTATGTACTCGTTATTTAAACTTATTAGAAGAATATAAGACGAAGCTCGCTGATATCGGTGTCGATGTTATGGCGGTTTCTGCTGATTCAAAAGATCAATTAGAAGAACATATTCAGAAACTGAATGTTAGCTTCCCTATCGCGTACGGTTTAACCGAAGTCCAAATGAAACAGCTGGGGCTATATGTTTCGATGCCTCGGCATGAGCAAGAAACCGATCATAACTTTGCTGAGCCGGGTATGTTTATTATTAATGAAGCCGGAACGCTGCAGAGCGTTGATATATCAAATGCCCCATCATTACGTCC
>NZ_JAUOQO010000193.1:0-299 GCF_030547725.1 Staphylococcus pasteuri
GGACTATGACGCCAGCGAAGGGGACGTGCTTCAGTTCGGCATCACCTCTGCGACACCAGACGATTTCCAGGTGAACACAGCTCATACCGCCACGGCGGCGGGCGAACGGTCTGGGGATGATAGCGTCGAAGAGGCCTTTGTTATCTATCGTCCTACCGGCCAGATCATGTGGGCGCTTGTGGATGGCGGCGGACAGTCGTCGATCAACCTGCAGATTGGCGGCGATGTGTTTGATCTTTTGCTCTGATGACTCACCCGATCAACGACCAAAGCCCGCTGCACGTCAGCGGGCTTTTCTG
>NZ_JAUOQO010000194.1:0-299 GCF_030547725.1 Staphylococcus pasteuri
ACTGTAAAGTGTCTTGGCCTATAGGTTTGGCTGGTGGGTTCCAAGGCTCAATGACAGGGAGACAAAATGTTAAATTTATAGCAAGAATCCATGGTGATGGAGAAAAGGTAAAAGATATTATTAAGTATGTAGAGGAGTTTTCCGAAATAGGTGAAGCCTTTGATGAACCAGTAAAAACTTACTCATCAGGTATGAAGGCAAGGTTAGCATTTGGTTTATCTTTATCGTTTGATTTTGACGTGTACTTATCTGATGAAGCTACAGCTGTAGGTGATGAGGTTTTTAAGAGAAAAGCAATT
>NZ_JAUOQO010000195.1:0-299 GCF_030547725.1 Staphylococcus pasteuri
CCACCCAACAACTTAATCAAGCGTTAATGCGAATTGAAGCGACGAAAAAGCCTAAATCCTTGAGTGATATAGTGAGTGGAGAGAAAGCCCGACTGTCATTTAGCGTGGTTAACTTAAGTGATGGAAAATTGGACAAAGCCTCTGGAGAACCTTTTTTCACTGTGCAAACCAATCCTCAAACATTTAAAAAGAAGCTGGGGATAAATTACAAAAATAATAAAACTATAGGGCGAATTGGCACTGAATCAGAGTATGAGGGGTTTAATCCAGAAAACGTAGATTTTTCCTTTGTGCTTGAT
>NZ_JAUOQO010000196.1:0-298 GCF_030547725.1 Staphylococcus pasteuri
AGAACGTTAGTCTGCTACCATCGGCGCTAAGGAGCTTTCTCAACTCGAGATAAACGCTCGCATTCTTCTTCTTTTTCGTCTCTCTCTTACTCACTTAGCTCGACTAAGCTCGTAGCGTTCTTTACCCCAACTTGCATTGCTTGTTGAATTTTCTACCAAAATCCTCTATGTTAGGGCCCCGCTCTTCATTGATGATTTAAAGCACTTCACTTTTTATGTATAAAAAAAGAGACCTTACGGTCTCAATGCGGCTCATCGCATCCTATCATTTGCCTGGCAACGTCCTACTCTAGCGGAA
>NZ_JAUOQO010000012.1:0-48087 GCF_030547725.1 Staphylococcus pasteuri
GAGTCGCTATCTGAATCTGAGTCGCTATCTGAGTCGGAATCGCTATCTGAATCTGAGTCGCTGTCTGAATCTGAGTCGCTATCTGAGTCCGAATCACTGTCTGAGTCTGAGTCGCTGTCTGAGTCTGAGTCGCTGTCTGAATCTGAGTCACTGTCTGAATCGGAATCGCTATCCGAGTCTGAGTCGCTGTCGGAGTCTGAGTCGCTATCTGAGTCGCTATCTGAGTCGCTGTCTGAGTCGGAATCGCTATCTGAGTCTGAGTCACTATCTGAATCTGAGTCGCTATCTGAGTCGGAATCAGAATCGGAGTCACTATCTGAGTCGGAATCGCTGTCTGAATCTGAGTCGCTGTCTGAATCCGAATCACTGTCTGAATCTGAGTCGCTATCTGAGTCGGAATCGCTATCTGAATCAGAGTCGCTGTCTGAATCTGAGTCGCTATCTGAGTCCGAATCACTGTCTGAGTCTGAGTCGCTGTCGGAGTCTGAGTCGCTATCTGAATCTGAGTCACTGTCTGAATCGGAATCGCTATCTGAGTCTGAGTCACTATCGGAATCTGAATCGCTATCTGAATCTGAGTCGCTATCTGAGTCGGAATCGCTATCTGAGTCTGAGTCGCTGTCTGAATCGGAGTCGCTGTCTGAGTCCGAATCACTGTCTGAGTCTGAGTCGCTATCTGAATCTGAATCGCTGTCTGAATCTGAGTCGTCATCATAGTAACCATTATCTATAGTCATATCATCATGATCAGTAATAGTTACATGGACATCTTCACCATCAGCGTCTTTATCGTCTTCACCAGAATTAGTAGTTGTTTGAGTAAGTCCTTCAGGTTTATCAAAATGAACAATATAATCTCCACTATCTAAATCATCAAAACGATATTTACCATTTTCATCTGTAGTTGTTGTTTTAAGTACATTACCGTCTTTATCTTTTAATGTTACAGTTACACCTGGAATACCTTTTTCTGTATCATCTTGTTTGCCATCTTTATTTGTATCTTTCCATACATAATCACCTAAACTATATTTAGGTGTTTTATAGAAACCACTATCTAATGTCCAGTTATTAGCATCTTTAATAACGCCTGTAACAGTTAATCCATCTGAATCCACGGTATCATCGTTACCAGCGTTTGCAGTTGTTGGCGTATAACCATCTGGAGTTGTAAACTCAACTGTATATGTGCCATTTTGTAAGTTATCAAATTGATATTTACCAGAAGCATCTGTAGTAGTACGGTCAATTTCCTGACCTTTACTATCTTTAAGAATTACATATACACCTTCAATACCTTTTTCTGTATCATCTTGTTTACCATCTTTATTTGTATCTTCCCATACATAGTCGCCTAGTGAATATTTTTTGGCATCTCCAGTTGCAGTAGAAGAACCTGCTACAGCAGCATATGAATTTGACCATCCATAAGATTTTTCATTTGTTTCTAATTTATAATCAATTTTACCATTAGTGTCTGTAGAACTATCTTGAGGGTAAGCTACTTGTTGAATAATATATTGCTTATTACTACTTTTAGCTCCATTTAATAAGTCAATCGTCGCAGTTTGATTATTATTACTATAATTTATTTTAAAATTACTAGTTACATCCTTAAGGTTTGCAGTATTAGGTGCAAAACTATCAACAAACTGATTTTGATTAGTTACTTCATAAATTTTGAAATTATTTTTACTAGGATCAAACTTAAATCCAGTTAAATTAGTTGTGAATTTCTCAGTAGTAAATGTACTTTTAGGTTGATTAATATATGCAGTCATATGACGTGCTAATGTATCATTTTCTATATAATTAGTACTAGAAATAATCGGAACATTTTTATTACCATAGTCTACAATTACATTTTTTGAATATGAGTCACTTCCTAATGTCACTTGCATAGGATAAGATGTTTTATCTGTAGTTGCACTTTCTTTTTTGGCAAAAGCAACTTTTTCAAAACTACCTTTAATATTATTATATTGATCTACATAGTTAGTAAACGTATACGTTGTCGAATTAGACGCGCTATCATAAACTCCCTTAGCAACTAATCTTCCATTTTCATCATATAAATTTTGTTCTGTAGTAGGTAAAGTCACTGAACCTGGACGGATATATTGACCGTATTTAAAGGTCATTTGATCGCCTTCATGTACATCATCATCTATTGTGTAATCGGCTTTTACTTTTAATACATCACTTGATGTTGCCCAAAATTCTTTATTGCCTGTTTGAGTATTTGTATGACCTTTATCAATAGCTATATCAATATTAGAAAAATGTACTTTATTATTTACATTCGTACCTTGTTTTGCAGCAGCTAATTTTCTTACAGCTAAACGACTTACAGTTTTTGGTGTAGAAGTTATAGAGCGTTCAGTAGCATAAGTTGTTTCTGATTCTTTCTTATTTGAATAATCTTTAGCTAATGCATTTAATAATGTATTTTCATCAAGATTATTATTGTCTAAATCTAAGTTTTCAACTTGTGCTTTAGCATCTGCTTTACTTGTGTTATTTGCATTAGCAATATAATTAGTTAAAGCATCTTGTTTATCTTGTTTTGTTGTAGCATTTTGAACATCGTTAACTACAGTGTCAACGTCTTGTGAATTATTTGTTTTTTGTGAATTTTGAGATTGAGTTTTTGTTTGAGATGTTTCTTCTGAAGTAGTTTCTTTTGAATCAGTTTGATTTGATTCTGGGGTTTGTTCTGTAGTAGTCTCAGCTTTTGGTTCTTCTTGTGTTAGTTGTTCTTTAGTAGTGTTTGATTGTGTGTCTTCTGTTGTTGATTCTTCTTTAGTTGTTTCTGCTTTTGGTGCCTCTTTTGTTGGTTGTTCTTTAGTAATGTCTGTTTTTGTGTCTTCTGTCGTTGATTCCTCTTTAGTTGTTTCTACTTTTGGTCTTTCTGTTGTTGATTCTTCTTTAGTGTTTGCTTGTGTTGTAGATTCTTTAGCAGCATCTTCTTTTGTTACTTGTTCTTCAGAAGAATTTGCTTTTGAATCTTCTTGTGTAGATTGTTCTTCTGTTACGTTATTTCTTTAGTTAGATCTGTTTGTTCGGGACGATCATTGTTATTTGTAGTTTGTTCGTTTGTTTGAACAACATCTTTTTGTTTCACAGCATCATCTTGTGAGGACGTATCTTCACTTGTTTGTGCTGACGACTCTTCAGTAGTATTTTCAGCTGCTTTAGCTTCTTGGTTTCCAACACCAAATACTAATGTAGCTCCTACTAATATTGATGCGGTTCCTACTGTGAATTTTCTGATAGAATATTTGTTCAATTTGTTAGGTAAAAAATCTAGTCTTTTTTTCATATTTTCCTCCTAGCTACTTTTAAAAATTATATGTAACAACCATATATTTATACATATCGTTGTCATCTCAAATATAATATAAACAATATTGTTTTGCAACGCTTATTTATTTTTGTATATAAACAAATATATTCGTTATGTTTAATTGTTCTTATTTTTATTTACTAAAATTTAAAAAACTTCAAATTTTAGTAAACTTAATTTACAAAATAATTACAAAAAAAATTATCCTCTCAATTGTTCAATGTCTAGTTAGAGTTAGTGATTACAAGTTCAATCGTTTCTCTCTAAAAAATTGGACACAAAATTTAACAATTAAAAGGATTATCGTTATATGTATACTATATGCTTAATTACAATTGTACTTTTAATATTTAATTGTAGCGTTTCATTAGATATTGCAAGCCAATAAATGACTTCCAATGATTTAACAACATTATTGTATAATCTTTTTAAAAGAATATCAATCATAAAAATGCCATAAAATTAAATAACTTAATTCTAAAAATGTATAGAATTTACAAACAAATTACTTTTTAAACATAATAAAACTCAAACAATAATGATAGAGTTCTGAATAATTTAAACCCTTATCAAATATTTGTTTGAGTTAAGTTAGTAATTTATATAATTGTTTATTTCAAATGATCATATGGGCTATTATTAGCAAATGAAACAATTTGGTCGACAAATAATCTTGCACGTAATTGAAATTCATCATCTTCTAAGTATAAGGTACCATCATCCAATTTAGCATAATCACTGTCGTGTGTAGCAATTTGTGTTGGAACTGCTATTCCTAATAAGCTTCTAACGATAATCCGTAATTGTGAAAGTGGCTCCGAGCTTACTATACCTCCACTATTACCAATTAGACCAACAGGTTTCATTTTAAAATAATCCATGTTTAAATGATCTAATGCATTTTTTAAAATACCTGAAAATGAGCCATGATAATTAGGTGTTCCTAGTATAAAGAAATCTGATTCCATAGCTTTGCTTTGTAACATATCTACATTTTGTTTAATTTCATCAGTTGCTTGTGTTGTACCTGCAAAGTCCAATTGATGGATTGGATTTTTAGCTAAATCAAAAATTTCCAATTCGACATCATGTTCTTCAAATTGTCCTTGTAAATATTGGGCTAAGGCACTTGTATGAGACCCCAATTGTGCACTTCCTATTATTGCTATTCCTTTCATTATCTTGTTAACTCCTTTTTAGCTAAATTATTGATTGTCATTAATCAGTTTCATAATTGCTTTTCCTACACCACTATTTTCGTTAGTGTCAGTTGTATACTTTGCGATAGCTTTTACTTCTGGTGCTGCATTGTCCATAGCAACAGGATATCCCACACGTTCTAACATAGAAACGTCGTTTAAGTTATCGCCAATTGCCATTACGTTTTCCATTTTGACTCCTAATCGTTCAGCAATTGTTTCTAATGCAATGCCTTTTTGTGCATCTGAATGAGTAATTTCTAAATTTCCTCTTGAAGAAGAAGAAATAGCAAGGTTTGGTGATGCCGCAAGTTCTTGTCCAATACGGTCCATCTTTTCTAAATCTGGATTAAAAGCTAATACTTTCATGATTAATTCACCTGGAATATCCTCTATATCATCATAACTTTCGACGACTTTTAAAGTTCCATTATCAATACGTTTTTGAATTCCTGCTTTTATCTTTTCAACATCTGCCTGTTGACCAGCACGTTCAGCAATATCTATATATATATCTAAGTCTTTTTGAGGATTTTCAGTATAAATACCTCTATTAGTGTAAATTTGGTAGTATATACCTTCATCTTTTAATTTTGAAGTCACTTTATTAACTAATTCATGATTGAGATGAGAGGTACTCATAATATTAAATGTTTCATCGCGAACTTCCGCCCCGTTCAAACAAATATATGGCACTTTCAAGTCTGTATCAGCTACTGGTGTATTTGCTTCATAAAAAGCTCTACCAGTTGCGATGACTACAGTAATACCTTGTTCTTGAGCATATCGAATTGCTTGTTGATTCTCTGGAGAAATTTCATGTGATGCATTTAATAACGTACCATCCATATCTGTTGCTATTAACTTAATCATTCGTTAACCTCGTTCCATTCTATTATTTATTATCTAGATAATTTATTTACAATCAAACACTTGCTTTACTATTCTATTTTAACAAATTCTTTTGTATCTATTGAATAGCCCGTTTGTCTGATTTTTTCTTTTCTCTTAAATTTTTAAAAAATTTTCTCAGTAGATTACCACACTCTGCTTCTAACAATCCGCTTTCTACTTGTGCTCTGTGATTAAAATTCGGTTGATTCAATAAATTCATTAAACTACCCGAACAACCACCTTTAGGATCTGCAGCACCATATTTAATAGAAGGAATGCGACTCATTACTATAGTGCCCGCACACATAACACATGGTTCAAGTGTTACAAATAAAGTACAATCTTCAAGACGCCAACTTCCTAAAACATCAGCGGCACGCTCAATGGCTAAATGTTCAGCGTGTGCAGTGGGTTGTTGCATAGTTTCTCTTAGATTATGTGCACGAGCTATAATTTGATGATTTTTAACTATAACTGCACCAATAGGCACTTCGCCTAACTGTTCAGCTTTTTGGGCTTCTTCTATGGCAATTTTCATATAATATTCATCAGTTTCCATTCGTGTCCAGACACCTCACTTGTGTTACAATACTCACTGTCTATCTTAACATTTGGAGAAGTGAATATGAATAAACCATTTATCGCAATTGAAGGTCCAATAGGTGTTGGTAAATCTTCCCTTGCACACAAATTAAGTCAATCATTAGATTTTTATGAAGAAAAAGAAATTGTTGATGAAAATCCTTTTTTATCAGATTTTTATGAAGATATTTCAAAATGGAGTTTCCAAACTGAAATGTTCTTTTTATGTAATAGATATAAACAATTTCAAGATATCAACTTTAAACATAAAGGTATTGTTAGTGACGCACATATTTATAAAAATAAAATTTTTGCGAAAAATACACTACAACCTGAAGAATTTAATAAATTCACACGTATATATGACATACTTACCGAAGATTTATCGATGCCTGATACTGTTATTTTTTTAGATGCAGAATTAGAAACGCTTAAGGCGAGAATAGCTAAACGTAATCGTAGTTTTGAGCACCAAATTGAAGATGATTACTTATTAGCTTTGAAACATGACTATCATAATTTTTATGAGTCTTTACAAAATACAAACGTAAATACATTATTCATTGATACGACTAAACTAGACTTTGTTAATAATGAAGATGATTACCAAGGTATTTTAAAACAAGTAAAATCAATGATTGGAGATATATAAAATGAATTCGTTTAACATACCACAAGATGCTATTATTACAATTGCAGGTACAGTTGGAGTAGGTAAATCAACACTCACTCAAGCTTTGGCAGATAAATTAAATTTTAAAACTTCATTTGAGAACGTAGAACACAATCCTTACTTGGATAAATTCTATAATGACTTTGAGCGCTGGAGTTTTCATCTACAAATTTATTTTTTAGCAGAACGTTTTAAAGAACAAAAACGAATGTTTGAATATGGAGGCGGTTTTGTACAAGACCGTTCAATATATGAAGATGTTGATATATTTGCGAAAATGCATGAAGAACAAGGTACAATGAGTGAAGCTGATTTTCAAACATACTCTGAACTATTTAACGCTATGGTTATGACACCTTATTTTCCAAAGCCTGATGTGCTTATTTATTTGGAATGTAACTATGATGAAGTCATAGAGAGAATTAAAGAACGTGGTCGTGATATTGAAATTAATACTGACCCTGAATACTGGCAAAAACTATTTAAACATTATGATAATTGGATCAATAGTTTTAACGCTTGTCCTGTTGTCCGCGTTAACATTAACGACTATGATGTGCATAATGACCCAGATTCATTAAACCCTATTATTGAAAAAATTGCTCATGTTATTAAAACATATAGAGAAACTGACCCTAGATAAAAAAAGGATTATAAAATTTAACGCCAATATAGATATCTTTTTGATAAAGACGTCTATATTGGCGCTTTTTAATTATTTTTGTGAAAATTGATCAATGACATTTTTAACTTCTTTAGCACTTTCTACTATAACATCTGCCTCATGGAGTTCTTCTTCTTTAGCAATACCTGTTAAAACACCAATACTTAATCCTAGGTGGGCATTTATCGCAGTCTTCATATCATTTGCTGTATCGCCGACGATAGCAACTTGTTCAGGTTTAACATTATAAGCGTCAAATAATGGGTCCAATACTTTAGGATTAGGCTTTTCTTCAGCATGTGTTTCTGTAGAAATAACTAAATCAAATAAACTAGTGGATTGTGTTGCTTCTAAAAATTGAGTTGCTCCTTTATTTGTATCACTTGTAACGATTCCTATTTTATAACCTTTTTCTCGTAATTCTACAATTGTGTCATACACGCCTTCAATCCAATTATTTTCTGGTTCTCTTGAATCTACTAATTCTTGACTTGTATTTCTTGCCCATTCAGAAGTATCTTGTCCAGTAATATTATCAAATGATTTTATCATTTCGCCTAATGAACCCGAACCCATAACTGAATCAGGTACAATTTTGTCATCCATTATACCAAGTTGTCGATGTGCAACTTCTTTATCATGTACAGGAAATGTATCTAGTAATTTATCGACAAGACGTATACCAATTTTTTCCCAACTTTTATCAAATTCTATTAATGTGCCATCTTTATCGAATAGTATCCATTCCATTGATATCTCTACACTCCATGTTTATATTTTCTTTCAACATATACCATTGTAGTACAACCTTACTTAAAAAAATAGAAAAGTCACTTATATACAACACATGCGTATATATACTTTTTTCTACTTCATATGAATTTGAAGAATATAAAAATTTATATTACTTTCTCACATGTAAAAAAGCTAGAAACCTTTAAATTATAAGGCTTCTAGCTCATACTCTATATATTTTAATATCTTGGAACTACAAATCTCCAACCATGGCGATCTTCAAGTGTTCCGTTTTGAATACCAGTATATTCATTATATAGTTTTTGAGTAACTTCACCTGGTTCATTATTATTAATCACGATTTCACGGTCTTCATAACGTAAAGTACCAACTGGTGAGATAACTGCTGCTGTACCTGTACCGAATACTTCAGTTAATTCACCTTTATCGTATGATTCAAATAACTCATCAATTGATACACGACGTTCTTCTACTTCATATCCTAAATCTTGAGCTAATTCAATAATTGATTTACGTGTAATACCTGGTAAAATACTACCATTTAATGCTGGTGTAACAACTTTACCATTTTCAACGAAGAAGATATTCATACTTCCTACTTCTTCTACATATTTTTGTTCAACACCATCTAACCAAAGCACTTGGTCATAACCTAATTTATTAGCGTTCGTTTGTGCTAATAGACTTGCTGCATAGTTACCTGCTACTTTAGCAAAACCAACTCCGCCTCTTACTGCACGAACATATTCATCTTCAACGTAAATTTTAGTTGATTTTAATGTATCTCCACCATAATAAGCGCCTGAAGGTGATAAAATAATTAATAATTTATATGCTTGTGACGCTCTTACTCCTAAGATACCTTCTGTCGCAAATACAAATGGACGAATGTATAATGATTGACCTTCTCCTTCAGGAATCCAATCACGTTCTACATCCACTAATTGTTTTAAACCTTCCAATAATACATCTTCATCTACTTCAGGCATTTCTAAACGAGCTAAAGAATTGTTAATACGTTTAAAGTTTTGGTCTGGACGGAATAAAACTACTTCACCATTATATTTATATGCTTTTAATCCTTCGAAAACAGCTTGCCCATAATGTAAACCTTGAGCTGCTGGTGAAATTTCAAAAGGTGCGTATGGTACTATTTTTAAATCATGCCAACCTTTATCAGCATCATAATCATAACTCAACATATAATCTGTAAAGTATTGACCAAATCCTAAGTTAGAACTATCTGGTTTTTCTTTTAATGTTTCTCTTTTTTCAAAATTGACTTGTTCTGTCATGATAACGGCCTCCTAATATTGCTACCAATATAAATATGTATACTAGATTATAGCAATCGAAATAATACTATTCAATAAGTTTTCCGAAAATTCAAAATAAATACTTATGTATACAATATATCTTAAGTTAAACACTATCATCTACATCTTACAAGTTATCTTACTGATTAAGCATAAAAAACACTCCTTCTAATGTAAAAATAATTAGAAGGAGTAAAAATAGTATTTATATCGTTATATATATTGAACGGGTTATTTTGTAGCTTTTTCTTTCTTTTCAATAGCTTCTAACATTAATTTAGTCATGCTTTCTAAATCATATTTAGGATCGAATCCCCATTCACCACGTGAACAACTCGTATCAATGCTATCAGGCCAACTCTTAGCGATATTCTCTCTGACAGGATCTACATCATAGTCTAATGTGAAATCTGGATAATATTGTTGAATGGCTTCTTTAACCATTTCTGGATCAATACTCATCGCACTTAAGTTATAGCCATTTCTAGTTTCTAATTTTGCTCCATCCGCTTCCATTAACTGAATAATAGCATCGATTGCATCATCCATATACATCATATCCATGAATGTACCTTTATCAATATAGCTTGTGTAATGATTTTCTCTCACTGCTTTGAAATAGATTTCAACAGCATAATCTGTAGTACCGCCACCTGGTTCTTTAACATGTGAAATTAAGCCAGGAAATCTCACGCTACGTGTATCTACGCCAAATTTTGTGAAGTAATATTGGCATAACAATTCACCAGCAACTTTATTAACACCATACATAGTTGTAGGTTGTTGAATGGTTACTTGTGGTGTATTAACTTTAGGTGTTGAATCACCAAATGCACCAATAGAACTTGGTGTGAAGAAATGTAAGTCATATGTTCGTGCTGCTTCTAGAGCATTCATTAATCCACCCATATTTAAATCCCAAGCGAACATTGGGTTCTTCTCAGCAGTTGCTGATAATAAAGCAGCCATATGCATTAATGTATCTGCTCCAAAATTCTCAACTAATTCAAACATTTTATCTCGATCAGTCACGTCTAAAATTTCAAATGGACCATCTTGAACTGGAGAATCTGCTTCTGGTTCTCTAATATCTGTTGCAAGCACATTATCTGTACCATAAATTTTTCTACATTTTACAACTAATTCAGTACCTATTTGGCCTAAAGCACCTGTGATCATAATTTTCTTCATTATAAAATCTCCCCTTGTGTTTATAGAAAATTCATTGTTTTTCTTGTATGTACAAACATTCTATTTACATCTATATTGTAATATAAAAGCGCTTTCTTGTATATATAGTGAGTACAAAGTTAATATTTTAAAATAATTTGAATAACATTACTTTTATTTTTGAGTACTTCCAGTATTCATTTATTAAACACACATATTAAACACACAAAAATGGTTAATATAAAAATAAGTGACGATGTTTTTATATTAACATCATCACTATCTATCAATTACTTCATTAAAAATGATTTAAATGTCTGCGGTTTATCATTTACTAGCATTTCAAAATCATTAGACTGTTGATCTAAAAGTCCTCTTGCTCCAGCTTCATACATTGATGCTAATAAATCACCAAATCCTTTTGGTTCATCATACATTTTAGCAAATATCTCTAAAGAAACCGGATCATATTCAATTTTAGTTCCCGATACTTCCGAAAGTATATTTGCAAGTTCGTACATATCATAACTGTATCCGGATAATAAGTAGCGTTTCCCCCATGAATTGGGATTATTTAATATAGCGATAATTCCTCTTGCAATATCATGTCTTGAAATATAATTAATTCGACCATCCCCCACCGGATAAATCAATTTATGCATATTCATCAATTCTGGAAGATAGGGTTTTAAAGGATCCATATACATTGCCATTCTAACGTACGTAAAATCAATACCACTTGTAGCTAATAACCGTTCTGCATATCCAAAGTATGGACTCATATGAAATGGATTGTCGTGTTGATCTGCATAATATCCAATATATATAATATGCTTTACTCTGCTTTCTTTAGCTGCATCAACAAGATTCTCTACTTCTGGAATACGTTTTATAGAGGGGTGTATAATACTTGGAATAAAAATAACTGTATCAATATCATGAAAAGCACTAACCATACTTTCTTTATTGAAATAATCTAAGTGTCTTACTGTAACATGTTCTTTCTAATCTGTTGGTACCTTATCTAAATTTCTTACACCTATATAAAATTCTTTCATTTTATGTTCTACAGCTTGATTAGTAATATGTGTGCCCAAATTACCTGTTGCACCTGTTAACATGACCTTCATTTTATTCATCTCCCTTTTCCAATATATTTTAATATATTCGATGTTTCTTTATCATAAATAAACACTTAGTAAATTAACTATTGTCAATTCACTAAGTGTCCATTGCTAAATATATATCATTTTATGCTTCCATTAACTTACCGACATTGCGCATAATTCTTGCTTTTTTATAACCATGAAGATCATGTAACTCTTTATACGCACTAAATAATTTTTTATAACGTTTTACTTTTTCTGGATCAGGTGTCACTTCATATAATACAGGTTCTTTCATTGATTCAATCGCTTCATTTAAACTTTAGTGCGCACCACCACAAACAGAACCAAGAATCGCTGCACCAATTGCTGGAGCATATTCACTATCAATAATAGTTACTTTTTTATTAAGCACGTTTGCATAGATATCCATCATTAAAGGATTTTTCTTAGGTATTCCGCCGCAAGCAAATACATCTTCGACATCCATATTCCAACTTTGATATTGTTGCATAATCATTTTAGTACCAAATGCAGTAGCTTCTAAATATGCACGATATAATTCTTCATGTGTTGTTTGTAGTGACATACCGAATACGCATCCTTTAAGATTACTATCACTTAATACACTTCGGTTACCATTATGCCAATCTAAAACGACAAGACCACTTTCACCTGGCATTTGATCTTTTACTTTTTCATTCAATAATTCAAAAATTGAAATACCTCTTTCATTTGCTTCATCTACGTACTCTTTTGGTGATTGTTTGGCAATATACTCAAATAAATCACCGACTGCGGATTGACCTGCTTCATAAGCATATAATTCAGGAATAATAGCTCCTTTAACAGAACCAGAGATACCTGGTACTTGATGTTGTTGTTCATTTAACATTAAATGACATGTACTCGTTCCTATAACCATAGTCATTTGTTTGTCTTGTTGTGAACCAATTCCTAATAGACTTGAATGTGCATCTATAATAAATGGACTTACTTTAGTCTGTGTAGAAAGACCAAGTTTTTCGGCCATTTCTTCTGATAATTGTCCTACTGTTTCGCCAATTTTAACTATTGGTGCATCCACTTTATCACGAACAACATCTGATAATTGATCACTCACTTTATCAAATAAATCATAATGGAATCCTTCATTTTCTTCCCAGAATGATTTAAATCCTAATCCACAGTTCGAACGAACATTTTCACCTGTTAACTTATTAACAATCCAGTCGCCAGCTTCCATTATATTAGCTGTTTTATCTAACACTTCTGGTGCTTTGTTCATAACTTCCATAATTTTTGGAATCATCCACTCACTACTTACATTAAATCCGTAATAACCTAACCATCTACTCTTATTATCTAAAGCAGTTTGGAATAATTGGTCCGCTTCAGCTTGAGCACTATGATGTTTCCATAACTTAACGTATGCATGTGGATTATTTTCAAAACCAGGTAAATTATGAATAGGTTCTAAATTTTCGTCAGTAAACATAACTGTTGATGAAGTAAAATCTATTCCTATACCTACTATTTCTTCTGGTTTCACACCTGAAGATTGAATTAAATAAGGTACGCCTTCTTCTAAAACTTCCATATAATCGTTACCATTTTGAAGTGAAAAACTATGTGGCAATTTTACCCCATTTAAATCTTTTTCGATTGTGCCATGTGTATATGGCTTTATATATTTATCTATAATTTTTCCATTTGTAGTATCAACTAAAAAAGCTCTACCTGAGCCTGTTCCATAATCTACTCCAATACTATAACTCATTACTAATACCCCCATACTTTGTCTGCATCTCTGTTTAAGTAAGCGTTTTCTTTAGATGATACGCACAAATGAACAATAAATCAATAAAAAAACATAAAAAAGCATCAAAACAAACATTTTTGTGCAAAAACCATTGACACAAATGACTGTAAGCGTTTACCATTATTTACATAAATAAAAATGAACAGAAATTAAAGGGAGATGAACAGAAATGAGCATTGAATCAAAAGCATATCGTCTTATTCAACCAGGCGAATTTGAATATACAACAATAAATCATGAGTTTAGAGATGGTGATGTTATTGTTAATCCAGAAAAAGCAAGTGTCTGTCACGCTGACTTAAGATATTACACAGGTAATAGACGTAAAGAAGCACTAGATAAAAAATTACCAATGGCATTATTCCACGAAGGTATCGGTACTATTGAAGATTCTAAACATCCTGATTATCAAAAAGGAGATAAAGTAGTTATCGTTCCTAATATTCCTTCTCGTTTAAGAGCTGGTGATTTTGAAGAAACAGATTTACTTGATAACTATGATGAAAATGCCGTATTTATGGGTAGCGGTTATGATGGTATTTGCCAAGATAGAATGGTAGTACCTGGTGACAACATCGTTAAAATTCCAGATACATTAGATGAAGATGTTGCGTTATTAGCTGAACTTTGTTCAGTATCATTATTCCCAATCAATCAATTAAAAGAAATCACAACTAAATCTTCTCCACAAGTAGCTGTATTTGGTGACGGACCAGTTGGATATTTAGCTGCAACAGCTTTACATTATATTTATGGTATTGAACAAGAAAACTTAATTGTCTTCGGTGCTATTGAAGAAAAATTAAAATCATTTGAAAACTTTGCAACTACACATCTAGTTAATGATTATGATTTCAATAGTCATAAAGGTGTTCATACCGTATTTGAATGTTGCGGTGGAAAATTCTCTGAATCTGCTATTAACCAAGCAATTGACTTAATCGATAGACAAGGTCAAATCGTGTTAATGGGTGTAACAGAAGATTTAGTAGGTATTAATACACGTGACGTATTAGAAAAAGGTTTAACACTTTCAGGTAGTTCAAGAAGTACTAAACATGAATTCGAACAATTAATTGCTTCATTCGAAAATAAAGACTATCAACAAGCACTTAAAAAATTAATCCCTGATGATTACTATGATATCCATAGTACAGAGGATTTGAAAAAAGCAATGGATGATACTGCTGCTCACAAAGGTTGGAAAAAAACTTATTTAAGATATCACTGGTCATAAACCATTGTATCTAAGGGGAGATAACAAATGATGAATAAGACAACATTTTTAGGTATGCCCAAACAAATTGTTTGGGGTTACATAGGGATTTTAATATTTATGATGGGAGACGGCCTAGAAATTGGTTGGTTAAGTCCTTATTTACAACATAATGGTTTCAGCTCTAATGAAGTGAGTTGGCTATTTGGTTGTTATGGTATCACAGTCGCAATTGCAAGTTGGTTTAGTGGTGTATTTGCTGAAGCATTCGGTGGTAAACGTACAATGTTTATCGGCTTGATTTTATACATTATAGGAACTATTTGTTTCGTTGGTATTGCATTTCCATCTGAAAACTTAGCAATTATGTATCCAGCTTATGCACTACGCGGTTTAGGTTATCCATTATTTGCATATTCATTCTTAGTATGGATTTCATACCGTTCAGAACAACGCACATTGGGTGCAGCTGTTGGTTGGTTCTGGCTAGTATTTACTGGTGGACTAAACGTATTAGGTGCGTTTTATTCTATCTATGCGATTAAATACTTAGGTCATATTGGAACATTATGGAGTTCATTATTCTGGGTAATTTTAGGTGGCTTTTTAGCTATTGTCTTAAATAGAGATAAATTACCTACAGATAAAAGTAATGCTAAAGCTAAATTAAAAGAAATGATGAAAGGTTTCACTATTGTAGTTGAAGAACCAAAAGTATTATTAGGTGGTATTGTGCGTGTTATTAACACTACTGCACAATTTGCATTCCCTATTTTCTTACCTTTATATCTAGAATCATACGGAATACCAACTTCAAAATGGTTAGCTGTTTGGTCTGCCATCTTCTTCGGTAATATCGTATTCAACCTTATTTGGGGTATTATTGGAGATAAAATTGGTTGGCGTAATACTGTAATGATCTTTGGTGGTATCGGTAGTGGTGTTTCTTGTCTATTAATGGGTTATGTCCCAATATGGTCACACGGTAACATTATTTTATTAACAATTGTTGGCGTTGCTTGGGGAATCTTTATTGCAGCTTATGTACCATTAACTGCATTAATTCCTTCACTTGTTAAAAAAGATAAAGGTGCAACACTTTCAATCTTAAACTTAGGTGCTGGTTTACCAGTATTCATAGGACCAATGATAGTTAGAATTTTCTTAGAGCCACTTGGAGATTTAGGTGTAATTTGGATTTTAGGAATTATATACTTCATTAGTACAATCCTAACATTCTTCATTAAAATGCCGAAGAGTCAACAATATGGTGAAACGGAATAACGTTAAATAATTTATAGGCTGTAGACTGAATATATGATGATCATTTCATTGTCATACTTTCATCTACAGCCTTTATTATGTATTTGATATACTATAATTAAAATCGACTTAATCTTATCATTTTTATTATCAAAATTACTGAATGGAGACGTTTTATATGTTACCTGCTGAAAGAGAACAAAAAATCATTGCTTATTTAACTAAATATAAAACTGCTACTGTTCATACATTAGCAACAGAATTTAACGTACACGATGCAACGATTCGTCGTGACTTAGTAAAACTTGAACAATACAACCAAATCAGACGTACCCATGGTGGTGTCGTACTAAATAATGAAAATGTTTATAGTGAATTAAATTTCGATGATAGACAAACTTCTTACTATTATGAAAAATTAGGTATAGGATACAAAGCTGCTGAATTTGTAAATGATGGAGATACATTAATTATTGATTCAGGTTCTACCACTCTATTATTTGCAAAAGCTATTTTACAAAAGCAAAATTTAACTATTATCACTAATGACATTCATATTGCTTCTATTCTTCGCTCTTCTAACCATAAAGTGATTGTCACTGGTGGTACACTTTATCACAACAATTATGTATTAAATGGATTAATTACTACTCAAACCTTGCAATCATTTAATTCTATGAAAGCATTTTTAGCTACACCTGCTATGGATGCATTAAAAGGCGTGACGCACTACAGCGAAGAATTCGTAGATGCTAAACGCCAAATGGTTTATCAGTCTAAAGAGGTTTACATGTTAACAGATAGTTCAAAGTTAAATAAAGTAGCATTTTATCAAGTTTGTCCAACTAACAAAATTACTACGTTGATTACCGATAATCATGAAGATTTACAAGAATACAAAAAAACAATTCCTAATGTGATCTCCATTAATCCAAGTGATTATCAATAAAGCAAAAATTTTACTATCGCATACAAAAATAAAGAAGTGAGGTAGAAATAGTACATTTTCCACCTCACTTTATTTTTATTGTTGAGCTTTTTTATAAAAATAATTGGCAACTACAATGTCTACAATTGCTAAGCCCACTGATTTAAATAAAGTGATTTCGTTATCATTCATACGTCCTTGTTTATTCCCAGCAACAATGTCACCAAGTTCTGCATAAAGTGATTCTTGAGATAATATGCCTTCTTGTTCAGGAATTTTTAAATCTCCTGTTTCTTCCATTGCAGCTTCTGTAGATTCAACAATAATTTTATCTGCTACTTTCATTGATTCAGAAGGTAATTCTTGCATATCTGGTTTAAAAGAACCTACCGCATTGAGATGTACACCCGCTTCTAAAGTTCGACTAAACACAGGATGTGAAGAATTAGTAGCTGTCACAACAATATCTGCACCTTCTATTGCTTCATCAGCATTTTCAAATACTTTTACGTTAACATCATATGTTGTTTGTGACTGTTTTGCTAAACGCTCAGCTTTTTCCGTCGTTCTACTTGCAAAATGAATAGTATCAATATCTCTAACAGCTAAAACAGCTTCAATTAATCCTTCTGCTTGTTCTCCTGCACCAATTACACATAAAGTACGTGCATCTTCCCTAGCTAAATATTTTGTTGCTACACCAGAAATTGCACCTGTTCTAATTTTAGTTAAATAGCCTCCATCTAGGACTGATAACGTTTCACCTGTCTCATAATCACTCAAAATTACTGATCCACTGATAGTTGATTTACCTTTTTCAGGATTTTTAGGTGCAAATGTAACTGTTTTTAATCCCACAATTTTTAAGGCATCAGATAACGCAGGCATAACTAAATATCTATTTTCATCATTAAAAGGAATTGAATATCGTAATGGTGTTTCAGTCTTACCTTCTGAAAAAGCTTTCAAGGATTCTCCTACTTCATCTATTACTTCACGCATATTTAATAATTGTTGTTGATCTTTTTCATTTAAATATAGCATTCCTTTTCCTCCATAAAATTTAATTATTCATTTATATACCTAATACCCGATATTTTATAAAAAAATGTTGGCAAATTAAAGTTTATATTGTTCTCAAACTGTATTCATGCTATTCTTAAGAACATAAATAAAGAGACAGTTGGACATTATTGTGTCTTAACCATCTCTGCGATTTTGTTTAACTAAACAAAACTATTTAATTTAACTTTTGACGACATTCATTCTCCTACACTGGAGAATGATTTTTTTTTGGCTTTTTTTAGTTATTAATAGGTATATGATATCTTTTAACTGGTAATCCATTCTTTTTGATATATGGTTCTATTTCGTATCCTCCATATGATTTTATAACTTTTTGTGATGCAAAATTTTTAGGATTACACGTCATTAGCACATTTTTTATTTGAAACGGTTTTAAAATATCTATCGCTTTTCCTAACATAACAGTCGCATAGCCTTTACCACGTTGTGATTTTGCTACACCATACCCTACATGACCGCCAATACGAGTTAATTGTTCGTTAAGTTGATATCTAATATTAACTGCTCCTACAATTTTTCCATTTTTAAAATAAAAAAATGTACTGGTTTCAACCCAATCTTCCCTAGGTTTAGGTTGATTAATATAATCCACCATGTCTTTGAAACTAGTATACTTCTTTAAATCTGTATTACCAGGTACAATCTTCTCATTATGTTCGTACCACTCATTAATATATTGTAGGAATAATTGTTCATCTTTATAATCAAGTTGGCGTAATTCATCTACAACATCCATAATGTTCACCTCAAGATATTAAAAAAGCACTCACAGTTAATGAGTGCTTTATTTATTATTCTTATATTAAATAATGTTAAGTTCTTTTCCTACTTTTTCGTAAGCAGCTAAAGCTTTATCCAACATTTCTTTAGTATGTGCTGCTGTAGGCATATTTCTTACTCTACCCGTACCTTTTGGCACTGTAGGGAATACGATTGACTTAACATATATACCTTCTTCTTTTAATCGTTTACTGAATGCTTGCGTATCTTTTTCATCACCAATAATAACTGGTGTAATTGGTGTTTCTGATTCACCTGTATCAAATCCTAGTTTTGCTAAACCATCTTTAAGATATTGAGCATTTTCCCATAATTGATCATGCAATTCAGTTGAAGCCATTAATTTTTTAACTGCTTCTGTAATAGCTTTTGTATTTCCAGGCGCTAATGATGTAGAGAATAAGAATGGACGAGATTGTGCTTTTAACCAGTCAATTAATTCTTTAGTTCCTGCAACATAACCTCCAACAACACCAATTGCTTTAGATAATGTACCAATTTGGAAATCAATTTTATCTTGTAAGCCAAAGTGTTTAACCGTACCAGCACCTTTACCCATTACACCAGAGCCATGTGCATCATCTACATAAGTTAATAAACCAAATTCTTCAGCTATTTTAACAATTTCAGGCAGTTTAGCAACATCGCCATCCATACTAAACACACCATCAGTGATATACATTACTTTATTATACTGACCTGATTCTACAGCTTCTTTAGCTTTTGCTCTTAAATCATCCATATCTGAATGATTCACACGAATAATTTTCGCTTTAGATAAACGACAACCATCAATAATTGAAGCGTGGTTCAATTCATCAGACAGAATAGCGTCATTTTTATTCATTACAGCTGAAATCGCAGCCATATTGCAATTAAATCCAGATTGGTATGCAATTGCAGCTTCTGTACCTTTAAATTTAGCTAATGTTTCTTCTAATTCATCATGTAAATCTAACGTACCGTTAATAGAACGTACAGCACCAGCACCAACACCATGTGTATCAATCGCAGCTTTAGCAGCTTCTTTTAAATCTTCATTTGTTGCTAATCCTAAATAGTTATTTGAACTTAAATTGACATAAGTTTTACCTTCAATTTTAATTTCTGGACCATTAGCACCTTCAATTGAATCTATTTCATTGTATAAACCATTTTCTTTCAAATAATTAATGTTTTCATCTAAAAAATCATGTAGTGATTGAACCACAACGATATCCCCCTTGTTTCTCTATTTGTCTTTATAATACATCAATTTAGCCTTTCATGAAAGCCCTATCACTCGTGGTAATTTTAAAAAATAAATATTCATTTTCAACTATTTTGTAACATTAGATAGTGATATACTAATTATCATAATAATACGGAAGAAGTGATCGTTTTGTTTGATTGGTTTCAATTGGCTAGTAAAAAAGAAAAAAGAATGATTCAACTGCGACGTTATTTACATCAATATCCTGAACTTTCTTTTGAAGAGAAGCAAACACATGACTATATAGTTAATCAACTTAGCCAATTGTCATGTGACATTCAAACTCCAGTAGGTAGAAACGGAATTAAAGCAACTTTTAAAGGAAAAGAAAATGGACCGACTATCGCATTTCGTGCTGATTTTGATGCATTACCAGTTCAAGAACTAAATGATGTGTCTTATAAATCTAAAAACGATGGTTGTATGCATGCGTGTGGACATGATGGTCATACAGCCATACTATTAGGTGTTGCTGAAATAGTAAATGAGCATCGTCACCTACTTAAAGGTAATGTCGTTTTTATCTTTCAATATGGTGAGGAAATTATGCCTGGTGGTTCTCAAGAAATGATTAATGATGGTTGTTTAAAAGACGTAGATAAAATTTACGGTACGCATCTTTGGAGTGGCTATCCAACAGGAACCATATATTCACGACCAGGTCCAATTATGGCTTCACCAGATGAATTTAGTATTACAATTCAAGGTAAAGGCGGCCACGGCGCTAAACCACAAGAAACTATTGATCCTATTGTTATTATGGCTGAGTTTATTTTAAGTGCTCAAAAAATCATCTCACGCACTATAGATCCTGTAAAACAAGCTGTTTTAACATTTGGTATGGTACAGGCTGGTTCATCAGATAGTGTTATAC
Source organism: Staphylococcus pasteuri (assembly GCF_030547725.1). NCBI lineage: Bacteria > Bacillati > Bacillota > Bacilli > Caryophanales > Staphylococcaceae > Staphylococcus > Staphylococcus pasteuri. The sequence goes on from NZ_JAUOQO010000012.1 coordinate 20,928, forward strand.
CAGATAGTGCATTTTGTAAAGGGACAGTGCGTACATTTGATACACAAATTCAAAGTCATGTTAAACAAAAAATGGATAAATTACTACAGGGATTGGCATTAGCAAATGATATCACATATGATTTTAACTATATTAAAGGGTATTTACCTCTTCATAATCATGATCAAGCCTATGAAGTTGTTAAACAAGCAGCTAACGATATGCATTTACGCTTTAATGAATCTGATTTAATGATGATTGGGGAAGATTTTTCACATTATTTAAAAGTGAGACCTGGGGCTTTCTTCTTAACAGGTTGTGGCAATAAAGATAAACAGATCACAGCACCACATCATAATCCCTACTTTGATATAGATGAATCAGCATTCAAATATGCAGCAAGTGAATTCTTAAAAATATTAGAAATTGAAAAAGTTTTTTAAAAATATAAACCGATATCTATCCTGAAATAATTATGAACTTACAAACATCTCTAAATGATTAATAATCATTCATTTAGAGGTGTTTTTGTATATAAAAGCTAACACATTTCATATGTAATATTGAACTTAATTATGGAGTATGTATAATTCGTAATTAGCTGAATACGAGGTATATAGGCAAAATTCAAAGTACATATTTTATAAATAAAAAAAGACCCCTAAACGGGGCCTTTAATTATATCGAATAATAAATTATTCGTGGATTTCAGTTACAACGCCTGATCCTACAGTACGTCCACCTTCACGGATTGAGAAACGAGTACCGTCTTCAATCGCGATTGGAGCGATTAATTCAACTGTCATTTCAACGTTGTCACCAGGCATAACCATTTCAGTACCTTCTGGTAAGTTAACTACACCAGTTACGTCAGTAGTACGGAAATAGAATTGTGGGCGGTAGTTACTGAAGAATGGAGTATGACGTCCACCTTCATCTTTAGATAAAACGTAAACTTCCGCTTTGAATTTTGTATGAGGTGTGATTGAACCTGGAGCAGCTAATACTTGTCCACGTTGTACGTCTTCACGAGCAACACCACGTAATAATGCACCGATGTTGTCACCAGCTTCAGCGTAGTCTAATAATTTACGGAACATTTCTACACCAGTAACAGTTGTTTTAGAAGTGTCATGTAAACCGATGATTTCAACTTCTTCACCAACTTTGATTTGACCACGTTCAACACGGCCTGTAGCAACAGTACCACGACCAGTGATTGAGAATACGTCCTCAACTGGCATCATGAATGGTTTGTCAGAATCACGTTCTGGAGTTGGAATGTAGTCATCAACTGCTTGCATTAATTCTAAGATTTTTTCTTCGTATTTTTCGTCGCCTTCTAATGCTTTTAATGCAGAACCAGCGATTACAGGTACGTCGTCACCTGGGAAGTCATATTCAGTTAATAAGTCACGAACTTCCATTTCTACTAATTCTAATAATTCTTCGTCGTCTACCATATCAACTTTGTTTAAGAATACAACTAAAGCTGGTACACCAACGTTACGAGATAATAGAATGTGTTCACGAGTTTGTGGCATTGGACCGTCAGCTGCAGATACAACTAAGATACCGCCGTCCATTTGAGCAGCACCAGTGATCATGTTTTTAACATAGTCAGCGTGTCCTGGGCAGTCAACGTGAGCGTAGTGACGTTTGTCAGTTTGATATTCGATGTGTGCAGTATTGATTGTAATACCACGTTCTTTTTCTTCTGGTGCGTTGTCAATCATGTCATATGATTGTGCAACAGTGTCACCGTTTTTAGCTAATACAGTTGCGATTGCAGCTGTTAAAGTAGTTTTACCATGGTCAACGTGACCGATAGTACCAATATTGGCATGTTCTTTTGAGCGATCAAATTTTTCTTTTGCCATTATTAAATCTCTCCTATTCTTAATAAAAGTTATTTTCAAATTTATCTCTCATGATAGTTTCTCACCATCATGAGAAGATGATTGATTAAGTTGAGTCTAAAAGAAGTATTACTCAATTCATACTTCCTTTATAATGCATTTACCCATAAAAATCAATTCATAAAAGTGATTAGCCTATAACTAAGCTCAACCTGTATTTTAACCTAGCATAGCTAGTAAAAACAAGTTATATTATTCACCTTTATTTTTCTTAATGATTTCTTCAGAAATTGATTTTGGAACTTCTGCATAGTGGTCAAAGTACATAGTGTAAGTACCGCGACCTTGAGTGTTAGAACGTAATGAAGTTGCGTAACCGAACATTTCTGAAAGTGGTACATAAGCATTTACAACTTGTGCATTACCACGAGGTTCCATACCATCAACACGTCCACGACGAGATGTTACGTCACCCATGATATCGCCCATGTATTCTTCAGGCATTTCGATAGTTACTTTCATCATTGGTTCTAAGATAACTGGATCACATTTTTTAGCAGCTTCTTTAAGTGCTAATGATGCAGCAATTTTGAAGGCCATTTCAGATGAATCGACATCATGGTATGAACCATCATATAATTTAGCTTTAACATCAATTAATGGATAACCAGCAAGAACACCATTTTCCATAGCATCTTTAAGACCAGCTTCTACTGATGGAATGTATTCACGAGGAACTACACCACCAACGATAGCATTTTCGAATTCGAAACCGCCACCAGTTTCATTAGGTGTGAATTCAATATGAACATCACCATATTGACCACGACCACCTGATTGACGAGAGAATTTACCTTGAACTTGTGCTGATTGCTTGAATGTTTCACGATATGAAACCATTGGCGCACCAACATTACATTCAACGTTAAATTCTTTCTTCATACGGTCAACTAAGATATCTAAGTGTAACTCACCCATACCACCGATGATAACTTGTCCAGTTTCTTCGTCAGTATGTGCATGGAAAGTTGGGTCTTCCTCTTGTAATTTAACTAAAGCTTGAGTCATTTTATCTTGGTCAGCTTTAGATTTTGGTTCAACTGATAAGTGGATAACTGGTTCTGGGAATTCCATTGATTCCAAGATAATGTCGTTTTTCTCTCCACATAAAGTATCACCAGTACCTGTTTCTTTAAGACCTACCGCAGCAGCGATATCGCCTGAGTAAACAGTGTCAATCTCTTGACGTGAGTTAGCGTGCATTTGTAATAAACGACCTACACGTTCACGTTTGTCTTTAGATGAGTTTTTAATATATGAACCTGAGCTCATAGTACCTGAGTAAACACGGAAGAAAGTTAATTTACCAACATAAGGGTCAGTCATAACTTTAAATGCTAATGCAGCGAATTCAGCTGAATCGTCTGGTTTAGCAATTACTTCTTCTTCAGGATTGTTAGCACGGTGACCAACGATTGGTTTTACATCTAAAGGAGATGGTAGGTAATCAATTACAGCGTTAAGCATTAATTGAACACCTTTGTTTTTGAATGCAGTACCGCAAAGAACTGGGTAGAATTCTACATCAGTTGTAGCTTGACGGATTGCATTTTTTAATTCTTCAACTGAAATTTCTTCGTCACCAAGATATTTTTCCATTAATTCATCATTAGTTTCAGCTACTGCTTCAATTAATGTTGAACGAGCTTCTTCAGCTCTTTCTTTGTGATCATCTGGAATTTCAATTTCATCGATTTCTGTACCTAGGTCGTTAGTGTATTTGAAACATTTCATTTCAACTAAGTCAATGATTGCTTCAAATTCATCTTCAGCACCAATAGGTAATTGGATAGGTGCAGCATTAGCTTGTAAGCGGTCATGTAATGTGCTTACAGAATAATCAAAGTTTGCTCCTAATTTATCCATTTTGTTAATAAACACGATACGAGGTACGCCGTATGTTGTAGCCTGACGCCAAACTGTTTCAGTTTGAGGTTCAACACCTGATTGAGCATCAAGTACTGTAACCGCACCGTCAAGTACACGTAAAGAACGTTCAACTTCAACTGTGAAGTCTACGTGTCCTGGTGTATCGATAATATTTACACGGTGGCCTTCCCAAGCTGCAGTTGTTGCAGCAGATGTGATAGTAATACCACGATCTTGTTCTTGTTCCATCCAGTCCATTTGTGAAGCACCTTCGTGAGTTTCACCAATTTTGTGGATACGACCTGTGTAATAAAGAATACGTTCTGTCGTAGTAGTTTTACCAGCATCAATGTGAGCCATGATACCGATATTACGAGTATTTTTCAAAGAAAATTCTCTTGCCATGTATTTTTTCTCCTTCCAGTTATTACTGAATAAGTACTTTAGATATGGCGATGCCCTAAGCATGAGCCATTATTGGTAAACCAATCGTTTGGAACACACTCAGGGTAAAAGCTTCAATCTTACCAACGGTAGTGAGCAAATGCTTTGTTAGCTTCAGCCATTTTGTGAGTGTCCTCACGTTTCTTAACTGCACCACCTGTATTATTTGCTGCATCTAAGATTTCGTTAGCTAAACGTTCTTCCATAGTTTTTTCACCACGAAGACGCGCATAGTTAACTAACCAACGTAATCCTAAAGTAGAACGACGTTCTGGGCGTACCTCAACAGGTACTTGGTAGTTTGAACCACCCACACGACGAGCTTTAACTTCTAATACTGGCATAATGTTTTCGATTGCTTCTTCGAATACTTCAATAGCTTGACGACCACTACGTTCTTCAGCTAGGTCGAATGCTGAATAAAGAATTCTTTGAGCTGTTCCACGTTTACCGTCTAACATAATTTTGTTAATTAATTTTGTAACTAATTTTGAGTTATGAATTGGATCTGGTAATACGTCTCTTTTAGGTACTGATCCTTTACGAGGCATAATGTAAATCCTCCCTTCCTATTATAGTATATTGTGTTTCATTATTTTTAAAATTTACGTAATCTTAAAAATTAATTTTTAGGTTTTTTAGTTCCGTATAATGAACGACCTTGTCTACGTCCGTCTACACCTGAAGTATCAAGTGCACCACGTACAATATGGTAACGCACACCAGGTAAGTCTTTTACACGTCCACCACGTACAAGTACTACACTGTGTTCTTGTAAGTTGTGTCCGATACCAGGAATGTATGCGTTGATTTCAATGTTATTTGATAAACGCACACGTGCATATTTACGTAACGCTGAGTTAGGTTTTTTAGGTGTCATAGTACCCACACGAGTACAAACGCCACGTTTTTGTGGAGAATTCAATTCAGTGAATTGTTTCTTCTTACTGTTAAAACCTCTGTTTAAAGCTGGTGAATCAGATTTTTTTGATTTGCTTTGTCTTGGTTTACGTACTAATTGGTTAATAGTTGGCATTGAATATGTCCTCCTCTCTTCATTTTTTAATCCCACACATCCAGGTGGTTCATTTTAAGGTTAAATAAAATTTAGTAAGTAAAAACTTACTAATTCTCATTCAATATAGCAACGATTGTTGCATTAACATTAATACCTACATATTCTCCTAAATCCTTCTTAGATGAGAAAAGTGTATATGGTATGTTTTTTTGATTGATTTGGCTTAACACGCGAGTCATAAGATGAACCTCAACGTCTTGAGCAATAATCAATGATGTAACTTGATCTTTATTCAACGCTTTAAGCGTCTCCTTCAGACCAACTACATATTGTTGTTTGTTAAAGCGTGCAACTTTTTCATTAGACATTTATAATATCCTCCAAAGTTCTGCTTGCATCAACCTTTAATATAGTAACATTACATGACTACAATAGTCAATATTTATTCATGCATTTATGAAATAAATAAGAATCAAGAGACTAAAATTTTCGTTTAGTCTCTTGATTAAATAACTATTCGGTAACGTCTACCTCTTCTTCTGTACTAGCAACTGGAGCTACGTTTTTATCGAATTGAACATCGCTATAACGTCTCATACCAGTACCAGCTGGGATAAGTTTACCGATAATTACATTTTCTTTAAGACCAAGTAAATCATCGCGTTTACCTTTAATAGCTGCATCAGTAAGTACACGAGTTGTTTCTTGGAATGATGCTGCAGATAAGAAGCTTTCTGTTTCAAGAGAAGCTTTTGTAATACCTAGCAATACTGGTTTTGCAGTTGCTGGGCGTTTACGTTCTTTAAATGCTTCTCTGTTAGCATCTGTAAAGTTGTGGATATCAACTAATGAACCAGGTAATAACTTAGTATCTCCTGCTTCAATGATACGAACTTTACGTAACATTTGTCTTACCATTACCTCAACGTGTTTATCATCAATTTCAACACCTTGCATACGGTAAACTTTTTGAACTTCTTTTAATAAATAGCTTTCAGTAGCATTTAAACCAGCAACTGATAAGAAGTTTTTAGGTTCAATTGAACCTTCTGTTAATACTTCACCACGTTCAACTGATTGTCCTACTTCAACTTTAAGTCTAGAAGTTCCTGAAGCTAGATAAGATCTAGTTTCATTTTCACCTTTAACAACAATTTCTTGTTGACGGTCTTTTGCTAATTTAATATCTTCTACTACACCTTCAATTTCAGTGATTACAGCTTGACCTTTAGGGTTACGTGCTTCAAATATTTCTTGAATACGTGGAAGACCTTGAGTAATATCGCTTCCGGCTACCCCACCTGTATGGAATGTACGCATTGTAAGCTGTGTACCTGGTTCACCGATTGATTGTGCAGCAATTGTACCAACTGCTTCACCCACTTCAACTTTTTCACCTGTTGCAAGGTTTTTACCATAACATTTTTCACATACACCATGACGTGTATTACAAGTGAATGCTGAACGGATGTACATTTGTTCAATGCCAGCGTCAGTAATTTTCTTAGCAATTTCAGCAGTGATTAACTCATCTGGACGGATAATCACTTCATCAGTTTCAGGATGACGGATAGTTTCTTTTGAGTAACGTCCTTCAATACGTTCAATGAATGGTTCAATCATTTCTGTACCTTCTCTAATATCTGAAACAAGTAAACCTCTGTCAGTACCACAATCTTCTTCACGAACAATAACATCTTGTGCAACGTCAACAAGACGACGAGTAAGATAACCTGAATCGGCAGTTTTAAGTGCTGTATCGGCAAGACCTTTACGCGCACCATGAGTAGAAATGAAGTACTCTAACACTGTTAAACCTTCACGGAATGATGATGTGATTGGTAGTTCGATGATCTTACCTGATGGTGCAGCCATCAATCCACGCATACCTGCTAACTGTGTAAAGTTAGATGCGTTACCACGGGCACCAGAGTCACTCATCATGAAGATTGGGTTTGTTTTTTCAAGTGATTGCATTAATTCACCTTGAATTTGGTCCTTAGCATCTGTCCAAATTTCAACGACAGCATTGTAACGTTCTTCTTCAGTGATTAAACCACGATTGAATTGTTTAGTTACACGATCAACTAATTTTTCATGCTCATCTAAAATATCTTTTTTATCTGGTAATACCACGATATCAGATACACCAACAGTGATACCTGCTTTTGATGAGAATTTAAATCCTAGGTCTTTCATGCGGTCAAGCATCATAGATGTATCAGTGATACTAAATCTATTGAATACTTCAGCAATGATATTACCTAAGAATTTTTTATTGAATGGTTCAGTTAATTCTTTAGTTTCAAAGAATTCTTTTAATCCACCTTCACCTAACTCTGTTGGGTCAACAAAGTATTTATCAGGTGTTTTACCTTCAAGGTTAGCTTGAGTTGGTTCATTGATATAAGCAAATGAATCAGGAATGATTTCATTAAAGATAATTTTACCTACAGAAGTAGCTAAAATTTTATTGTTTTGCTCATCTGTAAATGTTGGATTATTGAATGAACTTGCATGTACACCAATTCTAGTGTGTAAATGAACATAGCCATTAGCATATGCTTTTAACACTTCGTTAGTATCATTAAAGATTGCCCCAGTGTTAACAGCATCTTTACGTTCTAATGTTAGGTAATAGTTACCTAATACCATATCCTGTGATGGTGTAACAACTGGTTTACCATCTTTAGGGTTCAAGATGTTTTGCGCAGCTAACATTAACATACGTGCTTCGGCTTGAGCCTCTTTAGATAATGGAACGTGAACAGCCATTTGGTCACCATCAAAGTCAGCGTTATATGCTGTAGTAACAAGAGGGTGTAAACGGATTGCACGACCTTCAACTAAAGTTGGTTCGAATGCTTGGATACCTAATCTATGAAGTGTAGGTGCACGGTTTAGTAATACTGGATGTTCTACGATAACTTCTTCTAAAACATCCCATACTTCATCGTCCATGCGTTCGATTTTACTCTTCGCATTTTTAATGTTTGTTGCAATTTCACGTTGAACTAATTCTTTCATTACGAAAGGTTTAAATAGTTCAAGTGCCATTTCTTTAGGTAAGCCACATTGATACATTTTCAGACTTGGACCTACTGCGATAACGGAACGACCTGAATAGTCAACACGTTTACCTAATAAGTTTTGACGGAAACGACCTTGTTTACCTTTTAACATATGTGATAGTGATTTTAATGGACGGTTACCAGGACCTGTAACAGGACGGCCACGACGACCATTATCAATTAAAGCATCAACAGCTTCTTGTAACATACGTTTTTCATTTTGAACTATGATTCCAGGTGCACCAAGATCTAATAAGCGTTTCAAACGATTGTTACGGTTAATAACACGTCTATATAAATCGTTTAAGTCACTTGTTGCAAAACGTCCACCGTCTAATTGAACCATTGGACGGATTTCTGGTGGGATGATTGGAAGTACATCTAAAATCATCCAAGCTGGATTGTTACCTGAATTACGGAATGATTCAACTACCTCTAAACGTTTGATAGCACGAGTAAGTCTTTGTCCTGTTGCAGATTCTAATTCATCACGTAAAGTTTTAAGTTCTTCATCTAAGTCAATTTCTGATAATAAGTCTCTGATACCTTCAGCACCCATTTTGGCAACAAATTGACCTGGATATTTATCATAATAATCTCTAAATTCTGCTTCTGATAATAATGTTTTCTTTTCTAAACCAGTTGGACCTGGGTCAACAACAACATAAGAAGCAAAGTAAATAACTTCTTCTAATGCTCTTGGAGACATATCTAATAATAGACCCATACGGCTAGGGATACCTTTGAAGTACCAAATATGTGAAACTGGTGCTGCTAATTCAATGTGTCCCATTCTTTCACGACGTACTTTTGACTTCGTTACTTCAACACCACATCTATCACATACCATGCCTTTGTAGCGTACACGTTTGTACTTACCACAACTACACTCCCAGTCTTTTGTAGGTCCAAATATTCTTTCACAGAAAAGACCATCTTTTTCAGGTTTTAACGTACGATAGTTAATTGTTTCAGGCTTTTTAACCTCACCATAAGACCATGAACGAATCTTTTCAGGTGAAGCTAATCCTATTTTCATATAATGGAAATTATTTACATCAATCAAGGAGCCTACCTCCTTCAATTTAGATTAGCTGTGCTATTTGATTGATTTACATTTATAGTATATAGAATTTGAGAAAGGTTTGAGCGACACTGATGTCGCCCCAACCTATATTCTAGTTATCTATGTGCATATTAATCAGTAGTTTCTTTTTGTGATTCTGGCGCATCTTTTTGTTGTAAATCTACTTTGCGTTCAGTTACATCTTCATCTTCGTTGTCAGCCATTTCGATTTCGTTATCTTGCTCATCCATCACTTTGACGTCTAATCCTAAACTTTGTAATTCTTTCATCAATACACGGAATGATTCAGGAACACTTGGTCTAGAGATATTTTCGCCTTTTACTATAGCTTCGTATGTTTTAACACGACCTACAGTATCGTCTGATTTATAAGTCAAGATTTCTTGTAATGTGTATGCAGCACCATATGCTTCAAGTGCCCATACCTCCATTTCACCAAAACGTTGTCCACCGAATTGCGCTTTACCACCTAATGGTTGTTGCGTAACTAATGAGTATGGACCAGTTGAACGCGCATGTAATTTATCGTCAACCATGTGTGCAAGTTTAAGCATGTACATAACACCAACTGAAATACGATTATCGAATGGTTCACCAGTACGACCATCATATAATACAGTTTTACCGTCACGAGCCATACCTGCTTCTTCGATAGTTGACCAAACGTCATCATCGTTGGCACCATCGAATACTGGAGATGCAACATGGATACCTAAGTTTTTAGCAGCCATACCTAAATGTAGCTCAAGTACTTGTCCGATATTCATACGTGATGGTACACCTAATGGGTTTAACATGATGTCAATTGGAGTTCCATCTGGTAAATATGGCATATCTTCTTCAGGAACAATTTTAGAAATGACACCTTTGTTACCATGTCGACCACACATTTTATCTCCGACGTGAATTTTACGTTTTTGAACGATATAAACACGTACTAATTGGTTAACACCTGGAGATAATGTATCATCGCCTTCTTCACGATTGAATACTTTAACATCTAGAACGATACCGCCAGCACCATGTGGCACACGTAATGATGTATCACGAACTTCACGTGCTTTTTCACCAAAGATTGCATGTAATAATCTTTCTTCTGCTGTAAGTTCTGTAACTCCTTTTGGTGTTACTTTACCTACTAAGATGTCTCCATCATTAACTTCAGCACCAACATAAACGATACCACGTTCGTCTAAGTTTTTAAGTGCACTTTCAGAAACATTAGGAATATCACGTGTAATCTCTTCAGGTCCTAATTTAGTATCACGAGCTTCTGATTCATACTCTTCAATATGAATTGAAGTGTAAACATCGTCTTTAACTAAACGTTCACTCATGATTACAGCATCCTCGTAGTTATAACCGTCCCAAGTCATGAATCCAACAACAACGTTACGGCCTAATGCCATTTCGCCTAATTCCATTGAAGGACCATCAGCTAGTATTTCGTTATATTCAACGATGTCACCAGCAGCAACAATTGGGCGTTGGTTATAACAAGTACCAGAGTTAGAACGTTTGAATTTCGCTAATGGATAACGATCTAATTCACCTTCGTGCTCTTGTCCATTTTGTTCAACTAGACGACGTACTAAGATTTCATTAGATTCAACATGTTCAACTCTACCTCTATAGTTTGCTGTAATAGCAGCACCTGAGTCACGTGCAGCAACATGTTCCATACCAGTACCAACAAATGGAGCTTCAGGGTTCATCAATGGTACTGCTTGACGTTGCATGTTTGCACCCATTAACGCACGGTTAGAGTCATCGTTTTCTAAGAATGGGATACATGCTGTAGCTGCTGATACAACCTGTTTAGGTGAAACATCCATGTAATCCATTTTTTCTTTAGCCATAACTGTGTTATTACCACGGAAACGACAAACAACTTCATCGTCTAAGAAACGGCCATTTTCATCTAATCGAGAGTTCGCTTGGGCAACAACATAACTATCTTCTTCATCAGCAGTTAAATAGTCAATTTGATCAGTAATTGCATTCGTATCTAAATCTACTTTACGATATGGTGTTTCAATGAAACCAAATTCATTCACACGTGCGTAACTAGATAAAGAGTTGATTAATCCAATGTTTGGACCCTCTGGTGTTTCAATTGGACACATACGACCATAGTGAGAATAGTGTACGTCACGAACTTCCATTTGTGCACGTTCACGTGTTAAACCACCAGGTCCTAAAGCAGAAAGACGACGTTTATGTGTTAATTCTGCTAATGGGTTAGCTTGGTCCATGAATTGTGATAATTGTGAACTACCAAAGAATTCTTTAATAGATGCAATAACAGGACGGATATTGATTAATTGTTGTGGTGTAATTGAATCCGTATCTTGAATAGACATTCTTTCTCGAACTACACGTTCCATTCTTGATAAACCAATACGGAATTGGTTTTGTAATAATTCGCCTACTGAACGTAAACGACGATTACCTAAATGGTCAATATCATCTGTATAACCGATACCACTTAATAAGTTAAAGAAATAACTCATTGAAGAAATGATATCTGCTGGAGTAATACATTTAACTTCTGAATCTGGTAATGCATTACCAATAACAGTTGTTGTGCGTCCTTCTTCATCATTAGGAACATATACTTTGATTGATTGAATTTCAACTGGTTCATCAATAACTGTTCCTTCTAATTCAAATACTTCACTATTAGCATTTGATTCTAAAACGTCCATAATTTCGTCTAATTTACGACGATCAAGAACTGTTCCTTCTTCAACTACAATTTCACCTGTTTCACTATTAACAATTGGTTCTGCTAATTTTTGGTTGAATAAACGGTGTTTTAAGTGTAGTTTTTTGTTTGCTTTGTAACGACCAACGCTTGCTAAGTCATAACGTTTTGGATCGAAGAAACGTGAATATAATAAGCTTTTAGCATTTTCTACTGTTGGTGGTTCGCCAGGACGTAAACGCTCATAAATTTCTAATAATGCTTGTTCTGTGTTTTCAGTACCATCTTTTTCTAATGTATTACGTAAGTATTCACTATCACCTAGTAAATCTACAATTTCTTGATCACTTGAGAAACCTAATGCTCTTAGTAATACAGTTAATGGTAATTTACGTGTTCTATCAATACGTACATAAACAACGTCTTTTGCATCAGTTTCATATTCTAACCATGCACCACGGTTAGGAATAATTGTTGCATCATAGTTTACACGGCCGTTTTTATCAAGTTTTTCATTGAAATAAACGGATGGTGAACGTACTAATTGTGATACGATAACACGTTCTGCACCATTGATAACAAATGTACCTGTATCTGTCATTAGTGGGAAATCACCCATGAATACTTCTTGCTCTTTTACTTCGCCAGTTTCTTTAATAATAAGACGTACTTTTACACGAAGAGGTGCAGCATAAGTAGCGTCACGGTTTTTTGATTCTTCTAAGTCGTATTTCGGTTCACCTAATCTATAATCTACAAATTCTAAAGATAGGTTACCTGTGAAATCTTCAATCGGAGAAATGTCTCTAAACATTTCTAATAAACCTTCTTTAAGGAACCAATCGTAAGATTTTGTTTGAATTTCTATTAAGTTCGGTAATTCTAATACTTCTGAAATTCTCGCGTAGTTTCTACGTTTACGATGTCTTCCATATTGGACAACTTGACCTGCCAAACAGATTCACCCCTCAAAAATTGTGTGGTTTGCTTTTACTCATAAAACAAAAGAGAGACTCAAGATTTAAAGACAAAAAGAAAACGGCAACACTTCAGATGACACCATTTTCTATTCTTTATTTATCTTGTTTAACTTATTTGTTTTACATAAAAGTACACACTTATTGAACATAAATTTTTACATTTTATAACTATATCAGAATACTACTCTTAAATCAAGCTTTTGAACTTTTTAATATATAGTACCCTTTACTTTTATTTACAACTTCCACATTGTTAAATAATTCATCCATTTTCTTTTTAGCGGAAGGCATACCTTGCTTTTTTTGGATGACGACAAATAACTCGCCACTTACTTTAAGTTTTTGGTAAGCTTCTTCAAAAATACGATGAACGACATCTTTGCCCGCTCTGATTGGCGGATTAGTTAATACAAAATCAAATTGGTTATCTTCAACTTGAGTCATCCCATCACTCTCTAAAATATCCGCATTTTCAATGTGATTTCTTTTTTTATTCTTTTTAGCTAATTCTAAGGCTCTTCTATTCACATCTAACATAGTAATATGATGATGTGGAGATACCTTAGCAATCATTAATCCAATTGGACCATATCCACAACCAACATCAGCAATTGTTTTACTTGGACCAGGTGGATTGTTATTTATGAATGTTTGAATTAATAAGTCAGATCCATAATCAACTCTATCTCTAGAAAAAACTCCATTATCTGTAATTAAATCTATTGATTGTTGATAACACTCATAAGTGATATGTTTTTCATCACTTTTTACATCCGGATTTTCATCATAGTAATGACTCATGTCTTCACCTCTATTAGTCTTTTGTATAACATTAATTGAAAAAATTATTATAAATGAATTAAAAACCCCGTTATCGCAATAACGGGGTTTTTAACTTCTCAAAGAATGTAGTCACAAATATAATTTGTAACTATATTATTTAGTTAGGAAACTAGAATTATTTTAATTCTACAGTTGCTCCAACTTCTTCTAATTGTTCTTTAAGTTTTTCAGCTTCTTCTTTAGGTAAAGCTTCTTTGATTACTTTAGGAGCTCCGTCAACTAATTCTTTAGCGTCTTTTAATCCTAAGCCAGTTGCTTCTTTAACTGCTTTAACAACTTTGATTTTTGAAGATCCAGCTGAAGTTAATTCAACATCAAATTCAGTTTTTTCAGCTGCTGCGTCGCCGCCACCAGCTGCACCTGCTGCTGCTACTGGAGCTGCTGCAGTTACACCAAATTCTTCTTCAATTGCTTTTACTAAATCGTTTAATTCTAAAACTGACATTTCTTTAATTGCTTCAATGATTTGTTCTTGATTAGCCATTTTATAATTCCTCCGTTATTTTTAATTTTTTATGCGCAATTATTCAGCGCTTTCTTCTTTTTGTTCTCCAACAGCTTTAACCGCATAAGCGAAGTTGCGTACTGGAGCTTGTAATACAGATAAAAGCATAGATACAAGACCATCGTGTGAAGGTAATGAACCAACAGTTTTAACTTCTTCTGCTGAAATAACATTTCCTTCCATAACGCCTGTTTTAACTTCTAACGCTTCATGTTCTTTTGCAAATCCTGCAATAACTTTTGCTGGAGCTACTACATCTTCAGTTGAAGTTGCGATAGCTGTAGGACCTGTTAAGAATTCATCTAAGCCTTCGATACCAGCTTTTTCAGCAGCACGACGTACCATTGTGTTTTTGTATACTTTATACTCAACACCAGCTTCACGTAATTGTTTACGTAATTCAGTAACTTCAGCTACTGTTAAACCACGGTAGTCAACGATCACTGTTGAAACTGAGTTTTTAAGTTGATCAGCAATTGTATCAACTAATTGTTTTTTAGCTTCAATGATAGCAGACATTCAGACACCTCCATTTAATTTTTTCGGTGCTTTTTTTAAGTTTAATAAAAAAAGCACTTTCTACCCACGGCAAAAAGTGCTTGAAAGTTAATAGTCACGTTCAAGTCAATTTTAGCCTCGGTAGGATTATGTTTTAAGTTATCAAATAACTCCTACTGTCTTAGGTAAAATAATCACAATATTTAATATAACTGCTTAATTGTAATATGTCAATATGTTTTTTAGAAACTCTTAGCATTTTAATGCTTAGAGTTTCTTATGCATGAGCTTTAGCTCAAGTGTTCCTCTCGTAATGCATTTTAATGCTTAGAGTTTCTTCGTTTTTAAAAATTAAACCTAGGACTTTAACAGCCCTAGGTTATATTTATTAATTATAATTTGAATGAAGAAGTATCAACTTTAACTCCAGGACCCATTGTTGTAGTTACAGCAACAGATTTGAAGTAAGTACCTTTAGAAGATGATGGTTTAGCTTTTGCTAATACATCTTGTAAAGCTTTGAAGTTTTCAACTAATTTTTCATCGCTAAATGAAACTTTACCGATAGAAGCATGTACGATACCAGCTTTTTCAGCACGGTATTCAACTTTACCAGCTTTGATTTCTTCAACTGCTTTTTTAACATCCATTGTTACAGTACCAGTTTTAGGGTTTGGCATTAAACCTTTAGGTCCTAATACACGACCAAGTTTACCAACTTCGCCCATCATGTCTGGAGTAGCAACAACTACGTCAAAGTCGAACCAACCTTGTTGGATTTTTTGTACGTAATCAGATTCACCTACGTAATCTGCGCCTGCTTCTTCAGCTTCAGTGATTTTATCACCTTTTGCAAATACTAATACACGTTGTGATTTACCAGTTCCGTTTGGTAGCACTACTGCACCACGGATTTGTTGGTCATTTTTACGTGTATCAATTCCTAAACGGAATGCAACTTCAACTGATGCGTCAAAGTTAGCAATGCTTGTTTCTTTAGCTAATTTAACTGCTTCTTCAACACTATAGTGTTGTGTACGGTCAACTTTATTAGCTGCTTCTTGATACTTTTTACCTTTTTTAGCCATTTATTGTTCCTCCTTTAGTGGTTTTAGCGGAATTTCCTCCCACATTTACTTGTGTCTACCACAAGTTAAGAGCAGATAACAGATAGTTTCTTAATCGTATCAGCCTTTTCAAGCTACTGAGTGCTAAGATGTCATAGACAAAATGGATTGTTTATACCTATTCTGTTACCTGCTTTTATCGTTTGAATCAGTTCATTTCAAATTAGATTTGATTGTTTATTATTCTACAGTGATACCCATACTACGAGCAGTACCTTCGATAATACGCATAGCTGCTTCTTCGTCTGCAGCATTTAAATCTTGCATTTTTTCATTAGCAATTTGACGTACTTGATCTTTAGTTACTGAAGCAACTTTGTTTTTGTTAGGTTCGCCTGAACCTTTTTCAACGCCAGCTGCTTTTTTAAGTAGTACTGGAGCCGGTGGAGTTTTTGTAATGAATGTAAATGAACGGTCTTCATATACACTGATTTCTACCGGAATGATTAAACCTGCTTGCTCTTGAGTACGTGCATTGAACTCTTTACAGAATCCCATAATATTCACACCTGCTTGACCTAATGCTGGACCAACTGGTGGTGCTGGGTTTGCTTTACCTGCAGGAATTTGTAATTTAACTACTTTTTCTACTTTTTTAGCCACGATGTGCACCTCCTTGATATCGTGATGTGGTCACAGGGCTCAGTTTTGCCCTCCCACTCTTAACATTTCGTGACGAAATGAACGCTCTAAAAGCGCGACCACATTATTTTAACACTGTTTCACTTCAGAAAGCAATAGTAAAATTTCAACTTTCATATATTATATATGTTAATTTTGTTTACTATAATTTTTCGATTTGATCGAATTCAACTTCTACCGGTGTTTCTCTTCCGAACATATCAACTAACACTGTTAATTTGAATTTTTCCGCTTCAATTTCTTGAACTTCGCCAACTTGGTTTGCGAATGGTCCAGATTTAATGCGTACTTGTTCGCCAACATCTAATTCGACATCGATTGTTTTTTCCTTTAATCCCATTTGTTTAAGAATAAAGCGAACTTCTTCTGGTAATAATGGGTTAGGTTTTGATCCAGCTCCAGCTGAACCGACAAATCCAGTTACACCTGGTGTATTTCTTACTACATACCATGATTCATCTGTCATTACTAATTCTACTAGTACATATCCAGGGAATGTTTTCTTCACAAGTTTTTTAGCTTTTCCATCTTTAACTTGTGTTTCTTCTTCTTCAGGTATGACAACTCTAAAGATTTGTTCTGTCATATTCATTGATTCTACTCTTTTTTCAAGATTCTTTTTAACTTTGTTTTCATATCCTGAGTATGTATGCACTGCATACCAACGCTTTGCGCCTACTTCTTCAGACATGTCGCCACTCCTAACCTAATAATAAATTTTTCAACGCTGTAATTCCTAAATCTAAGGCATAGAAAAAGACTAAGAAGAATATTACTGTCGAAACAACTATAACAGTGTATTTAAATAATTCCTCTTTAGTTGGCCAACTTGTCTTTTCCATTTCAGATTTTACACCTTGAAAAAAGCTATCTTTTTTAGCCACTAATAAAACCTCCAAATCTTTTAACAATATCTTTATCACATTCTGCGTATTGTTTATTTTGATTCTTTATGTACTGTATGAGCATTGCATCTTGAACAGTATTTCTTAAGGGTCAATCTTTCAGCAGAGCCTTCTTTTTTGGGTACATTATAATTTCTATTGCCACACTCTTCACAATTCAAGGGTACTTTTTTCACATTCATTCACCTTTACTCATTAATATACCAGTCTACTATACATAAATCTAAATATGAATGTCAAACTAGTATACGTCATATTAAGGTTATATCGTTTCTTGCATTCATATTATTATCACTATTTAAACTTATATTCTAAATGATGTCTTATTTTCATTTTACAACGTTGTATCGCATTGTAAACTACTTTGTCTTTAATAGATAATAGGTTAGCGATTTCCTTAGGCTTATAACCTTTAGTATATAAATCAAATACCTTTTGTTCTTGAAGTGTCAAATATTGTTTTATCACATTGATTGCTTCTATTATTTCTTTTCTCTGTAAATTGACCTCTATCTCGTCTCGATTAAGTATATTAATTTGGTAATCTATGACATATTCATTAACCAAATTTTTAAATTGCTTTTGATCAGAGAAACATTTTCTATAATAATCACATTTCACAGATTTAATTAAACATGATACGTATTTTACAAATGATTCATCACATTGGTAATTATACCGTTTGAGTGCTTTGTAAATTTTAATCAAGATTTCTTGATATAAATCATCTTTTTCAAATTGATTTTGAGAAATAGAATTAATCCTTTTGATAATTAATGGGTTGAATCGGTGTATAACCTTTTTTAAATCCATTTCTAATCTTTGCAAATCTGGCGATATTTGTTGTTGTTCTAGTTGTCCTTTTTCTTGTGTCATATAAATAGCCTTTCCAAAAATTTAAGACTATTTTATAAGATATCTATTTTAAATAGCAATATTGCAGAAATTAATCTTTTTTATGGTTACCCCTTCTTATTTTTTCAAATTCTGCAAGTATATCTTTAGACAACGGAATTCGAGTTCTTGGTTTCTTTTCTGTGATGTCTTCTAACGATTTACTAACAGTAATTTGATTTTCTTTTAATTCTCTCCACATTTCTCTAGAGGAAATTCGATATGCACCAGAACCAAAAATAGCATGTTGTTCGCTCATATCACTCGTCACAACTGTTATATGCGTTGTGTGTTTGTTATACAATTCATAAACATAGCGCTCAATAAAGCTATCGGCCGTTTCTTTTTCCTTAGTAAATACTGTTCTAACTCCGTGATACATATACTCTCTTTCGATGCCAGATTGTTCATAAGCATCGAATACGCAAACAATCTCGTCGGCGATTACAGCATTATAGTTTGCAATAGCGTCAATCAATTGTTCTCTTGCTTCTTCAAGGTTATCTTTAGCAATTTTACTCAGTGTCGTTGATTGGCCAATCATATTGTAACCGTCAATAATTAAATAACGTTCCTTCATTATTCGTCTCCGTTCGAATGTCTTTTACGGAATACCTCGTACATCATTAAACTTGCAGCAACTGATGCATTTAAACTATTTACATGACCAACCATAGGAATTTTAATATAGAAATCACATTTATCACTTACTAAGCGACTCATGCCTTGTCCTTCACTTCCTATTACAATTGCTAGAGACATATCGGCTTCTAACTCTCTATAGTCTGTTGCATTATTTGCCTCTGTACCAGCAACCCAAAAGCCATTATCTTTTAGTTCATCAATTGTTTTGGCTAAGTTTGTTACTCTGATGACAGGCACATGCTGTATGGCACCTGTAGAAGCCTTAGCAACGGTTTGAGTTAAAGAAACAGAACGTCGTTTAGGAATTATGACGCCATCAACACCAGACGCATCAGCTGTTCTTAAAATTGAACCTAAGTTATGAGGGTCTTCTAAACCGTCTAATATCATAACTGTAGATAATCCTTCTTTTTCTTTTTGTTGTTTTAAAAATTGATCGAAATCAGCATATTCATATGGTGCAATAAGTGCAGCTACTCCCTGATGGGGTGCAGTAGATAAAAAATCTAATTTAGATTTTGGCACTGTTTGTACTATGATTTTTTGATCTTTTGCATTTTTTAAAATATCGTTGATTTGTTGTTTTTTTATACCATCTTGTATCAAAATCTTATTTATTGAATGACCTGAAGTAATAGCTTCTTTTACTGCATGTCTACCAACAATGACTATATCTTCCACTTACTCACGACCTCTCATTAACTATTTCTATTATTTTATTTAGCAATTCTTTCAATCGTTCTTCATTATGTTCTAAATACAAATAACCAAGTACCGCTTCTATAGCTGAACTCTTACGGTAAGTTTGAATGTCTGTATTTTTAGCTTTAGTATAACTTTTAGCATTACGCCCTCTTTTTAATATATCCAGTTCTTCTTCAGTAAACCAACCTTCATCAATAAGCGTTTCAAGTGTTTGTGCTTGGCTTTTAGCTGAGACATATTGTTTTGAAACTTGATGTAATCGGTTAGGTTTACTGCGTAATTTGAGCACGATATATTCACGAACATGCTGATCTAAAACGGCATCACCCATATAAGCTAATGTTAAAGGATTAAGTAATTTCGTATTCATATTATCCACGTTTAAATCTAACACCTTGAGGAGTATCTTCTAAAATAATATTCTTCTCTTTTAAATGGTCTCTAATTTCATCAGCACGTGCGAAATCTTTATTTTTTCTAGCTTCATTACGCTCTTCAATTAATTTTTCAATGTCTTCATCTAATAAATCATCTTGTTGTTTTCCTTTTAATGGTACACCTAATACATCACTAAATATTTGATAAACTTCTTTAAATCTATGAATAACTTGAGTTGAAGTAACATTTTCTAATACATATCGATTGGCTAATTTCGCTAAATCATACCAAGCTGTTACAGCATTAGCTGTATTAAAGTCATCATCCATCACTGATTCAAAATTTGCTAAGATATCATTAATTTGGTCGATATATTCTTCTTGATTTTCAATATCAGTAGCTATTGCTTCTCTTTCTTCAATTAATTGATAACTATTTCTAATACGTTCTAGACCACTTTTAGCTGCACTTACAAGTTCTAAATTATAGTTAATTGGACTACGATAATGCACACTAATCATGAAGAAACGTAAGACATCCGGATCAATTTCTTTTATAATATCGTGCACTAAAATAAAGTTACCTAAAGATTTACTCATTTTTTCATTGTCGATATTTATAAAGCCATTATGCATCCAATAATTAGCAAATGGTGCATGGTTGTGTGCTTCTGATTGTGCAATTTCATTTTCATGGTGAGGGAATTGTAGATCTGAGCCTCCTGCATGAATATCGATTGTTGGTCCAAGCTCGTGAAATGCCATTACTGAACATTCAATATGCCATCCAGGACGACCTTCGCCAAAAGGACTTTCCCAACTAATTTCGCCAGGTTTCGCCTTTTTCCATAAAGTAAAGTCTAGTGCATCTTCTTTTTGGTCTCCTGTTTCGATACGAGCACCTACTTTTAAGTCATCAATCGATTGATGACTTAACTTACCATAATCTTTAAATTGACGTGTTCTGAAATAAACATCTCCGTTACTTTCATAAGCATAGCCTTCATCCACTAATTTCTTGATGAAATCTATAATTTCATCCATGTGATTCATTACTCTTGGATTTGATGTAGCTTTTTTAACGTTAAGCGCACCAACATCTTCATAAAATGCTTTTATATATTTATCTGCAATTTCTGGAACACTTTCGTTAAGTTCTTTTGAACGATTAATTAGTTTGTCATCCACATCAGTAAAGTTTGATACATATATTACTTCATAGCCTTTATATTCAAAATATCTACGTACGACATCATAGTTGATTGCAGGTCTTGCATTACCAATATGAATATAGTTGTATACTGTAGGCCCACAAACATACATTTTTACCTTACCTGGTTCTATAGGTTCAAAAGTCTCTTTTTGACGCGTTAACGTATTATATAATGTAATCATCTTGAATCTCCCCGTTTCTAGTTTTTTCAAGTTGTCTTTCTAAGTGTTTAATTTGTTCATATAATGGATCTGGTAAATTTCGATGATCAAATGTTTTACCAATGCGTTTACCATCTTGTTTAACAATATGACCCGGTATTCCTACTACTGTTGAGTAGCTTGGTACTGATTGTAATACCACTGAATTAGCACCTATATTTACATTAGAGCTAATTTGAATATTACCTAACACTTTTGAGCCGGCTGCAATTAACACGTTGTCACCAATATCTGGGTGTCTCTTTCCTTTTTCTTTACCAGTACCACCTAAAGTAACACCTTGATATATTGTCACGTTATCACCAATAGTACATGTTTCCCCTATAACCACTCCCATGCCATGGTCAATAAATAATCGTTTTCCTATTTTAGCGCCTGGATGTATTTCTATACCTGTAAAAAACCTTGAGATTTGAGATATTGCTCTTGCAGCTACATAGCGTTGTTTATTATATAATTTATGTGCAATTAAATGACTCCATACCGCATGTAGACCTGCATAAGTTGTAACGACTTCAATAGTTGATCGTGCTGCTGGATCCTGTTCAAATACCATTTTTATATCGTCTCTCATTCTTTTTAACAAAACATTCTCCCCCTTAGCCTTATTAGACTATCAACTAAAATTATTTAATAAAAAAGCACCTCTAACAATAATTGCTAGAGGCGCAAAAGCACGGTTCCACTCTTCATTTAGTAAATCACAATTCAATTAACTCAACATTTGATTTACTCTCATTTAATCCATATTTGAATTTATTTTATAGATCAAAGGTGCATTCATTAAATTCCATGATGTGCTCGCAGCAACCGCACACTCTCTGAATCATGTACTACTTAATTACTAATCCTTTGATTAACTCACTTATTACTTTTAATATTATGTGGTAAATTGTAATTTTTCAAGTGTGAATTTTAATTCAACTTTAATTTCACTTTTTAAATATACTGTTTCAAACGAGATAATACTTTATCTTTACCAAGTACTTCAATTGTATTTGGTAATTCAGGACCATGCATTTGACCAGTTACAGCTACACGAATTGGCATAAATAATTGTTTACCTTTTATACCAGTTTCTTTTTGAACTTCTTTAATTGTTTTTTTAATTTCTGTAGCTTCAAATGGTTCAAGTGCTTCTAATTTACCATATAAATGAGTCATTAATTCAGGAACTTGTTCTCCATTAATCACTTCTTGTTCTTCTTCTCCAAATTCTGGCATTTCTTTAAAGAACATTTCTGAAAGTGGTACGATTTCTCCTGCATAACTCATTTCTTTTTGATATAAAGCGACAAGCTTACGTCCCCAATCTAAATCTTCTTCAGATGGATTTTCTGGGATTAAGTTAGCTTTGATTAAATGTGGTAAAGCTAATTCAAATACTGTTTCAGTATCTTTTTGTTTCATATATTGGTTGTTTACCCAAGCTAATTTTTGTTTATCAAAGAATGCTGGTGATTTAGATAAACGTTTTTCATCAAAGATTTTAATGAATTCTTCTTTAGAATAAATTTCTTCTTCGCCTTCAGGTGACCATCCTAATAAAGTAATGAAGTTAAATAAAGCTTCTGGTAAATAACCTAAATCACGATATTGCTCGATAAATTGTAAAATTTGGCCATCACGTTTACTTAATTTTTTACGCTCTTCATTAACAATAAGTGACATATGAGCAAATCTTGGTGCTTCCCATCCAAATGCTTCATAAATCATTAATTGTTTAGGTGTGTTTGAAACATGATCGTCACCACGAATAACATCAGTGATTTCCATAAAGTGATCATCAATTGCTACTGCAAAGTTATATGTTGGTACACCGTCTTTTTTAACGATTACCCAGTCACCCATATTATTTGAATCAAATGAAATTTCACCTTTAACCATATCGTTAAATGCGTACGTTTTGTCTTTAGGTACACGGAATCTAATTGATGGTTGGCGTCCTTCCGCTTCAAATTGTTGGCGTTGTTCTTCAGTTAAGTGAGCATGTTGGCCACCATATCTTGGCATTTCACCACGCGCAATTTGAGCTTCGCGTTCTTCTTCTAATTCTTCTTCAGTCATATAACATTTATAAGCTTTATCTTCATCTAATAATTGTTTGATAAGTGGATTATAGATGTCTGCACGTTCAGATTGACGATAAGGTCCATAACCTTTATCTTTATCTACTGATTCATCCCAGTCTAATCCTAACCATTTTAAATTATCGAATTGTGAAGATTCTCCATCTTCTAAGTTACGTTTTTTATCAGTATCTTCAATTCGTACTACAAAATCGCCATCATAATGTTTAGCAAATAAATAGTTAAATAAAGCAGTACGTGCATTACCAATATGCAAGTAACCTGTTGGACTTGGTGCGTATCTTACTCTTACGCGTTCACTCATTTTATCCACTCCTGTAGTTTAAATTATTAATGTTTTATTGGTGTATACCAATTTTATTCAACTTTTTATTGAATAAGTAACGAATGATTATGTTTATACAGTAAACAATAGTCTGATAATGATTGACTTTGTCATTTACCTTCTAATTTATTAATCATTAATCTCACAAATTGTGTCAAAAATTATTGTAGCACTTCTCAGCTACTTTGATAAGTTACTCGCATTTATTTTTCAAGTAATATATTTCCAGATTATATGAAAATGCCTGCTTAAATTAAATTCATTTAATCAGTTGGTGTTTCATTTAAATTTTTAGCGAATACAATACGTCCGGAAGAAGTTTGTAGTAAACTTATAACTTCTAAATCCACGTGTTGTCCAATCAATTTTTTAGCATTATCGACAACAACCATTGTTCCATCATCTAGATAGCCGACACCCTGACCCGGCTCTTTACCCATTTTAGTTAATAAAATATTCAAATGATCTCCTTGGTGTACATTAGGTTTAATTGCCTCTGAAAGATCATTAACATTCAATGCACTAATTCCATGTACGTGACATACTTTATTAAGATTAAAGTCCGTCGTAATAATATGCGCATGATGTTGTTTTGCTAATTTAATTAATAACATATCAATATCACTATGTGATTTGGTTGGGTTAATGACACGTGTTGGATATTCTAAATCATAAATCTGATTGAGCTTATCCAAACCACGTTGTCCTTTTTCACGCTTTACACTATCATTAGCATCCGCTATAATTTGTAATTCGTTAATTACACCTTGTGGAATAAGTACTTCTCCGTCCATGAACCCACATTTCATAATATCGATAACTCTGCCGTCAATAATAGCACTTGTATCAATTATTTTTGGAACTGCTTTAAAAGAATGTTGAGACATTGAGCGTGAAATATTTTCCGGTAAGAACATCAACATCTCGTCTCTCTTTTTCAAACCAAATTGGAAGCCAAAATAACATAAAATCATCGTAATAATAATTGGTATAAAATGATTTAAAATGGAATTACCAATCAATTCCAAGATAAATGAAATCATAACGGATATTAAAAGTCCGATAATTAAACCAATAGTTGCAAACAAAATCTCTACTGCACTTCTCTTCATTACTGTATGTTCTAATTCTTTAAAAGCGTATGTAATATGTTTAATAAAGAAACCAAAAACAATAAAAAATACAACAATTCCAATTAATCCGTCTATATAATAGTTAGTGAGTATAGGATAATTACCTAAGCCTAAATCTTTTATAACTTCTGGTATTATAATGATGCCTAATGTTGCACCTACTACCATATAAATAACGATTACAATTAATCTTAATGGATTCATTTTTCACCTCCTTTCAATTAAATGATTTATGAATTAAATGCATGCTTTAATGCGTCATGAACTGATGATACACCGACAACTTTAATATCTTCAGGGAATGTCCAACCACCAATATTAGTTTGTGGAATAATCACCCTTTTAAACCCTAATTTTGCAGCTTCTTGAACACGCTGTTCAATTCTTGCTACTCGTCTTACTTCACCAGTCAAACCAACTTCGCCAATAAAACAATCTAAGCCGTCTACTGCTTTATCTTTAAAACTAGATGCAGTAGCAACTATAATACTAAGATCAACTGCTGGTTCAGTTAATTTCACTCCTCCAGCTACTTTAATATATGCATCTTGTTGCTGTAGTAGATAATTTTCTTTTTTCTCTAACACTGCCATTAATAAGCTCAAGCGATTGTGGTCAATGCCTGTAGCCATTCGACGTGGGTTGTTGAATGTTGTAGGCGTTACTAAAGCCTGAACTTCAATTAGTAAAGGTCTTGTTCCTTCCATAGTCGATACTATTGTTGACCCTGGAACATTAGTAGAACGTTCTTCTAAAAACATTTCGGAAGGATTCATAACTCCTTTTAACCCGCTTTGTTTCATTTCAAAAATACCCATCTCATTCGTTGAACCAAAACGGTTTTTAACGGCTCTTAATATTCTATAGGCATGGTGTTCATCACCTTCGAAATAAAGCACTGTATCAACCATGTGTTCGAGTAATCTAGGTCCAGCTATTTGCCCCTCTTTAGTAACATGACCAACAATAAATGTCGCGATATTCATTTGTTTAGCGATATTCATTAAGCTTTGTGTACTCTCTCTTACTTGAGAGACAGAACCAGGTGCGGAACTAATTTCTGGGTGATAAATTGTTTGTATTGAGTCAACGACTAATAAATCTGGATTAATATCTTTAACTGTCTGATAGATTACTTCTAGATCTGTTTCAGCCAACACTTGTAACTTGCTTGAGTCTTCTTCTAAGCGATCTGCACGAAGTTTTGTTTGATTAATTGATTCCTCACCTGTAATGTATAAAACATTTTTAGATTGAGAGAGAGAAGCACAAATTTGTAAAAGTAATGTTGACTTCCCAATACCTGGGTCACCGCCTATTAAGACAAGAGATCCATTTACAATGCCTCCACCAAGTACACGGTTAAACTCTTTTGATTCTGTGAGCACTCGTGGTGTAGATTCATGTTTAATACTGTCTAGTGTTTGTACTTTTCCTGCAGTTTCTTTGGATTTAACACCATGTTTTGGATTGGCGGCTTTTTCAACTATTTCTTCCATTTGGTTCCATGCACCACAGTTAGGGCATTTCCCCATCCATTTTGGAGATTGATAGCCACATGCCATACATTCAAATATTATTTTTTTCTTGGCCAAATTCGCACCCCCGTTTTATTTAAGAACAAATCTATTTTAAACTGACAAATTCATAATGACAAATTAAATGTTAATACTTTAATTAATTATTTAAAATTATTCAAAATCACTATGATTATGTCAATTTTTGTATTGTATTATTTGTTCGACACCTTCTTGTTATCAATTCATCGTTCTCTTCAATTCATACTAATTATTTCAAAAATCTTTGATATCATCGTCTATTATTATGGCACATCTTGATAGAGTATTCATTTATTTTTTATAATGATTCTAATTTAACATTACTAAATAAAGAGTCTGGGACATAAACCCTAGAGAAATAGCCAGTAAATGAGTTTTAACAAATTCATTTACTGGCTTCTTTA
>NZ_JAUOQO010000197.1:0-298 GCF_030547725.1 Staphylococcus pasteuri
TGGCAATTCCATCCAGGCTTAAACCTTCGATACGAGTTACTGTGCCTGTAAAGTATTTCTTAACCACATCAGAGTTAATACCCAGCGCTTCAAAGATTTGCGCGCCTTGGTATGACTGAAGTGTAGAGATACCCATTTTCGAGAAGATTTTTAACAAGCCACTATTTACTGCATTACTGTAACGCGATATCACATCATCGTTAGACATGCTGCTATCAATAATGGCTTGGTCACGCATGTCTAGCAGTGTTTCAATGGCTAGATATGGGTTTACCGCCGCTGCGCCGTAACCTAATAC
>NZ_JAUOQO010000198.1:0-297 GCF_030547725.1 Staphylococcus pasteuri
GAGTCAGTGTTTGTATCGGTTTGTGTAGGAGTCTGCTCTGCTGCGTGTTGAGATGTTTCATCCTCGTCTTGTTGTTGAGGCGCCCCTTGGGTCTCTTCCAATAATGCAGCTATGTCATCATCACCCATCACTGAGTCAGTGTTTGTATCTGTTTGTCTAGGAGCCTGCTCTGCTGCGTGTTGAGCTGTCTCGTTCTCGTCTTGTTGCTGAGGCACCCCTTGGGTTTCATCCAATAAGGCTGCTATGTCATCATCACCCATTACTGAGTCAGTGTTTGCACCTGTAGGTGCTGTAGTC
>NZ_JAUOQO010000199.1:0-297 GCF_030547725.1 Staphylococcus pasteuri
GGCATGAGTCAAGTTTTAAACCCATTTATCGCTTATTTGAACACCAATATTGTTTTGCCTTTAATCGCTCAATTAGCCAGCTAGAGTTACAACGCTTTCAACAAGCCTTAGCGCAGGTACGTGAATCTGCCGAGTTCGCTGCTCTCTTTAAAAAGTACTTTGAATAGCGTTATTTACCATTTGCAACTTTAGTCGAATAGCTATGTTAATAGCTTGTTAATTCAAGCCGTGATGTCTAGGATGAAAATTCATTAAAATCATTGTGATTTCATAATCAACACCGTGTTTGGCTCGAGT
>NZ_JAUOQO010000200.1:0-297 GCF_030547725.1 Staphylococcus pasteuri
ATTTAGTACAATTCGGTATTAACACAGTATGTTATAAATTTATGCCAGTATTCGACTTTACAAGATCTCAATTAGATTATCGCTTAGACGATTGATCTACATGCTTAATTTATTATGAGAAAGATGTTGAAAAAATGAATCCACTAAGTGGTGAATTATCATTACCTGGTTGGGATTCAAGTTATACAAAATAAGACTTAAATCAATTATTTGAAGATTATAAACAAGTGGATGAAGAAAAATTATGTGAAAACTTAAATTACTTTATTCAAAAAGTCATTCCGGTCGCTGAAGAGG
>NZ_JAUOQO010000201.1:0-297 GCF_030547725.1 Staphylococcus pasteuri
AGGCTCATGTGGGGGCGTATCTGCGCCGCGACATGGCTGCGGACTTTCCTGATGGATGGCCCGAAGGTGTCAAAGGCGCGGTGCGTTTGATGGTTGCCAGCTTCTTTCATTATCGCGAGGCGGGCGCAGAGAGCGGTGGCGACGGGGTGCCGACGATGGCGCGCGAAATGCTGGCCCCGTATCGGTGTTTTGTCTGATGAAGGCCGGGGAGTTTTCCGATCGGGCGGTTTTCGAACGCAGACCTTCAGAGGCTGCGGGCGATGACGTTGCAATCGATGCCTATGGCAACCCGACGGG
>NZ_JAUOQO010000202.1:0-297 GCF_030547725.1 Staphylococcus pasteuri
TTGTGACCCATGGACTGCAGCCCACCAGGCTCCTCTGTCCATGGGATTATCCAGGCAAGGATGCTGGAGTGGGTTGCCATTTCCTTCTCCAGGGAATCTTCCTGACCAGGGATCAAACCCACGTGTCTTGCTTAACAGGGATTCTTTACCACTGAACCACCTAGCAAGCTTCACAATTTAAGTAAGTGCAGTTTATTCTATTCCAAGTATAAACCAATAAAGCTGTTAAGAGACAAAATGATTGTACATAAAAATCTGAATCTCCCATTTCTTTGGGAAAGTCAACCAACCCTATAT
>NZ_JAUOQO010000203.1:0-296 GCF_030547725.1 Staphylococcus pasteuri
CACCTGCACACATCACTTGAGAAGCATCCAAGTTTAGTATTTTGGCAAGCTGCTCTACACCCACACCTTTGTTGCTGTTAATGTTTAAGAACTCTAGGAAGAAAGGCGCACTACGAACCACGGTGTATTGCTCGCGTAACTCTGCAGGTAAATTAGCAATTGCTTCGTCTAATACACTTTCTTCTGCAACAAACATAATTTTAGTTAATGCATCGTTGGCATCTAAACTAGCAAAATCAATTTCTTTTACGTCCATGCCATTAATTGATGATTCAATGTCTGTCCATGGGTTGTGT
>NZ_JAUOQO010000204.1:0-296 GCF_030547725.1 Staphylococcus pasteuri
GTTTTAAACATGCCTCCCACCCCGGCACATTGCCATAATACGCGCTAATTGGTAAGCGTTTTAACTCGTCGCCTATCTCCGCAATCACTGAAGGGTAGCCTGATATTTCATACTCTTTCATTAAAGTATGGCTCGCTTCCAGTGCTTGATATAGCTTAGGTTCTGATAACTCAATACCAAAATCCCACTCATTTAAATCAAGAGCTAATGACATGGCAAGGTTTCTTAATGCAGCTATCTCATCTAACTTAGCACCGTTAACATAGTGAGCTTGTTGAATGGACTTAAGCATGACG
>NZ_JAUOQO010000205.1:0-296 GCF_030547725.1 Staphylococcus pasteuri
GGTTAGCACTTGAGCGATAAACCCAAACGTCATGTGACCATTGGCGTGCAGAGACAAACTGTTGGGCTTTCTCGCGGTTATTCAGCGCCATTAGCTGTAAGGTGTAATGCTTACTTGGCTTAGCTTCTAACAGGGATTTCACATCCGTAACTTTAATTGCTACGTCACTGTTTTCTATCGTTTCAAGGCTTGGGCTAAGGGCCTCCTCAGGCATCTCTGCAAGTAAGTTGTCGTTATCTTTAATCTCTGTCACTTGGCCGGTGTCAGCTTTAGGCTCGTTTTGCTCAGCCAATAGT
>NZ_JAUOQO010000033.1:0-492 GCF_030547725.1 Staphylococcus pasteuri
CGGTTTCGTCCGTGCCTGTCTGATCTGTATAACTCACCCGAACTGAAATAACCGCACCAACATCCGCCTGATCCAATGTATACGTTTCGGACGTTGCCCCCGCGATCTCTTCTGTGCCCCGCAGCCATTGGAAAGACAACTCTCCCAATCCATCCACATCCGTAAGGGCGACAAATGCCAATAGCGTTTCATTTTCGGCAGCGGTGCCGGCGATCGTAACAGACCCGGAGGGTGTGTTGTTCACATTGCTAACGGTCGATGTTTGTGCACTCGACACTGTTTCGGGATTGCCACGTTGGTCAGTATAGGAAACCCGCACCGAGATTTGCGCGCCGACGTCCGCCTGGCTCAAGGTGTAGGTCTCGAACAATGCGCCTCCGATGTCTTCCGTGCCACGAACCCATTGATAGGACAGGGGCCCAAGGCCATCTGTATCCGCCAAAGTTTGTCCGGCGGTCAGAATCTCACCTTCCGTCGCTGTACCAGTGATCG
>NZ_JAUOQO010000206.1:0-295 GCF_030547725.1 Staphylococcus pasteuri
CGGCCGGATGCTGCCGCGCGCCGAAACAGGGCATTTCAAGACAGAGCGCCGCAATCCCCAATTGTTGCAGATCCGGCGCATATGGCCCGACCAGCGCCGGGCGCCCCTCGGTCAGCTCGTCCCGGCCCATCTCATAGCGGTTGCCGTGCGCATGGGCATAGATCAGCGCCGGAACCGGCGGATGACCATCGGCGGGACGCAGGAAACGGGCCGGGATGCCCTCGCCTTCTGAATTGGTGAACAACAGATCTTCCAGCAACCAGTCCCGAAACCCCAGCCGCCCCCGCACCGTGAC
>NZ_JAUOQO010000207.1:0-295 GCF_030547725.1 Staphylococcus pasteuri
GCAAAAAGTAACCTAATTTCATCTTCATTATTACTTAGCCTCACTTATGGTTTATCGCTGGCTGTTTTAGCCGCTGTTAGCTTGGCAACGCTGCCTTTTGATTTGTTCTCGGCTTTACACTTTTGGCAGTTTGCTGGGGTAGCTGCGGTGATTGCCTTTTCGATTGCCCTGCAGCCTTTAATGATGTGGTTGCGAATTGAGCGCCGAGCCGATTGTTACTTCTATTTGGTCGTGTGCCAATGCCTTACTCAAGTAGGGCTTACTTTGTGGGGGCTGCAACAAGGCTGGGCTATGG
>NZ_JAUOQO010000208.1:0-294 GCF_030547725.1 Staphylococcus pasteuri
TAATGTTTAAAAAAATAATTTGAGGTTTCTTGAAAATGTTTAGTGATTTAGATTTATCTACCGAAGCGGTAATTATAGTATTTGGTGTTGGCGGTGCAGGTTGTAACGCTGTTAATGAAATGATTCGTCGAAATGATTCAAGTGTTGAGTATGTGGCGATAAACAGTGATGCCCAAGCGCTGAAATCTTCATCTGCTGACAAAGTAATACAGATTGGTTTAGAAACCTCTAAAGGCTTGGGCTGTGGCGCTGAGCCGGAGCAGGGCGCTAAGGCTGCAATGGAAAGTGCTGAAG
>NZ_JAUOQO010000209.1:0-293 GCF_030547725.1 Staphylococcus pasteuri
GTTTAGCGGTAACATTAGTATTTGAAATGCCCTGTCGTAATATCCAAGGGAGACCGCGCCAATTTTATTACCGATAAGGACAGAGGGCACACTTCTTGTTAAATAATTTAAGATTTGTGCAGCCATAAGATTCCACCCAAAGCTATAGAAAGTATGCATACTTTCATTCCTACTTGGTAAACTCGGCAACCAACGCCCAAAATAAACATACAGCAGCATTTGTACAAAGAACTGTGTTAACTGTTGCGCAACTATTGCCCAATATCCATACCCCTTATAGGCAACTAAAATAC
>NZ_JAUOQO010000210.1:0-292 GCF_030547725.1 Staphylococcus pasteuri
TTGTGATAGTGCAAACCGTGGCCAGCATTCACTTTCAGGCCTTTATCAGCGGCATAGCTAGCTGCTGCTGCAATTTTCTTTAATTCTGATTGCTGGGCAGCTTCATCTTTTGCATCGGCATAATGGCCGGTATGCAGCTCAATAAACGGGGCGCCAGAGGCTAACGATGCATCAATTTGCTCATCATCTGCATCGATAAACAGCGACACTAATATACCCGCTTCAGATAACTTGCTCACCGCGGCGGTAATCTTCTCAAGATTCCCAACAACATCCAAGCCACCTTCTGTAG
>NZ_JAUOQO010000211.1:0-292 GCF_030547725.1 Staphylococcus pasteuri
GACGAATATCGATACCCGCAATATCTGCATTGCGTAAATCCGCTTGAAACAACTGCAAACCTTGATAAGTACTAGGGGAGAACTGGGTATTGCTTAGGTTGGCTCCCTCTAGGTTTACTCGGCTTAGCACTGCTTCGCTAAGGTTACAGCCCGACAAATTACACTTGGCTAAATTCACCCCTTCAAAGTCACTCAAACTGAAGTTGCTATCTACCAAATGGGCAGAACTAAACACCACTTTTCGGCTCACTACCTTTGAAAAGTCCGCGTATTCAAAACGACAGCCCTGAGC
>NZ_JAUOQO010000212.1:0-292 GCF_030547725.1 Staphylococcus pasteuri
GAATCGAGGTGCTTACTTGGTTAATGGATTAGGCCATTGCAGTGCTTGTCATTCGCCTCGTAATTTTATGGGTGCAGAGAAAACGGGCGCCGCATTTTTAAGCGGAGGGGATGTCGATGGTTGGGAGGCTCCTGCATTGACGACATTGAGCAAGTCACCAACGCCGTGGACTCAAGAAGCGCTTTACGATTACTTGCGTACAGGCTATTCGGCTGAACACGGCCCAGCATCTGGGCCGATGGGGCCTGTTGTAGAAGAGATGGGTAAGTTACCGGACTCTGATATACAAGCG
>NZ_JAUOQO010000213.1:0-292 GCF_030547725.1 Staphylococcus pasteuri
CCCTTAGACATACGGCCAAAATAATGCGGTTGCTGGCTAAGGCGAGTGACTCTGATTCGCTCGATTTGCTCATGCTCTAAACCGTATTCTTCTGGCAATTCTTCAAGATTGAACAACTTTTGGCTTAAGCGCATTGATACACACTCGACACCTAAGTCATCCACTAAAGCGCGACTTAAACGGTGTTGTAATTCAGCAAAAGAATCACAGGCCATTAAGTCAGGTAGCAGATCAACGTATACGTGATAAATGCGCTCATTGAGACTAGCGACTGTCATCAGATCAGTAATTT
>NZ_JAUOQO010000013.1:0-37693 GCF_030547725.1 Staphylococcus pasteuri
AACACAGAAGTTAAGCTCCTTAGCGCCGATGGTAGTCGGACTAACGTTCCGCTAGAGTAGGACGTTGCCAGGCAAATGATAGGATGCGATGAGCCGCATTGAGACCGTAAGGTCTCTTTTTTTTATACATAAAAAGTGAAGTGCTTTAAATCGTCAACTAGTGAATCATAAACTTAATAGAGTATAATGCCAATGGAAGTCGAGCAATAAAACGTTGCTTAACTTCCTTTTTTATTATGAAATGATTTACATTTAACATAAAATTCAATAATATCGTACTAAAGGAGTGCTATAGAGATGATTATACGAGCTTTAGAAAAAACAGATTTACAGTATTTACATAACTTGAATAACGAGTATTCAATTATGTCTTATTGGTTTGAGGAACCCTATCAATCATTAAGTGAACTAGAATCACTTTACCAAAAGCATATTTTAGATGAATCTGAAAGACGTTTTGTAATTGAAGAAAACCAACAATCTATCGGTGTTGTTGAGTTATTGGAAATTAATTTTATACATAGAACATGCGAGGTGTTAATTATAGTAGATCCTCAATTTGCGAATAGAGGGTACGCTAAAAAAGCGTTTAAGATGGCAATAGATTATGCATTTTTAGTACTTAATATGCACAAGGTATATCTCTATGTAGATGTTAAAAATGAAAAAGCAGTGCACATATATAAAAGTAACAACTTTGAAATTGAAGGTGAATTAAAAGAGCACTTTTATACAAGGGGCGAATATAGAGATTGTTATGTCATGGGATTGTTAAAAAGAAATTGGGTCAACCAACAAGATGATGATTTATCTCATATAAGATAATCGTATAAATTAATTATAG
The DNA here is from genome assembly GCF_030547725.1 of Staphylococcus pasteuri. NCBI lineage: Bacteria > Bacillati > Bacillota > Bacilli > Caryophanales > Staphylococcaceae > Staphylococcus > Staphylococcus pasteuri. Next base: position 845 of record NZ_JAUOQO010000013.1, read on the forward strand.
TGAAAAGAGTGATGATTTGAATCAACCTATTTCCAATCAATTAAAAAATTTAATATCACACCAAAGTATTTCAATGCATGTTCCTGGACATAAAAATATGACAATTGGTCTATTAAAAAACTTAGATTTTAAAATGGATATGACTGAAATAAGTGGATTAGATGATTTACATCATCCAGAAGAAATTATTTTAGATAGCATGGCGCAATTCAATAAACATCAAGATTATAACGCTTATCTATTAATTAATGGTACGACGTCTGGTATTTTGTCTGTAATACAAGCATTAGCGCATCAAAGTGGTGAATATTTAATACCTAGAAACGTACATAAATCTGTTTTTCATGGATTAGAGTTAGCCCATCAAAAAGCTAAATTTACAAAAATGAAAGTAAGTTCGACATCACATCATTACTTGTCTCCACAGTTACAAGATTTAGACTTAAATAATCAGAAATTAGCTATTATGACATATCCTAATTACTATGGTGAAACTTATGATATCCAATCTGACATTGAGCTTCTACATTCAAAACATATTCCAGTATTAATTGATGAAGCACATGGCGCTCATTTCGATTTGAAAGGTTTTCCAACTTCTTCGTTAAATTATGGAGCGGATTATGTAGTCCAGTCATATCATAAAACATTACCAGCACTAACGATGGGATCAATACTTTATATACATAAAGATGCGCCACATAAAGAAGAAATCAAACAATATTTATCATATTTTCAAACATCTAGTCCTTCATATCTTGTTATGGCAAGTTTAGAAATGGCACATACATTTTATGAAGAATATCAAAGTGATATCTTTTTTGAAAAGAGGAAATTATTACTGAGCTCTCTAGAGAATAAAGGATTCATTGTAAATGATGTTGATGATCCATTGAAAATGTTGATTACATATCCTGGTTATTCTGGATATGACATACAAAACTGGTTTGAAAAGGAACATATTTACGTAGAATTAGCCGATGATTACCAAGTTTTATTTGTATTACCACTATGGCATCAAGGAGACGAATATCCATTTAATATATTATTAGAAAAAATAAACAGTATGTTATTACCCGATATTAAGCAAGTGAGCCACTTTTATCCTGAACTTATGACTGAATGCGGAGAGTTTGTCCCTATATTTTATAATGATGTTAAATGGATAGATATTAATGATTCATTAGAATACCGTTTAGCACGTCACATAATACCATATCCACCTGGTGTTCCGATTTTGTTTAAAGGAGAAAAAATCACTGAAAATATGATAAAATTGATGAATCAATATCAACAATCAAATATGAAAGTTGAAGGTATAAAAGATAATCAAATTTTAATTAAGGATGAATAAAAATGTCAGCATTTATAACATTTGAAGGGCCAGAAGGTTCAGGTAAAACTACAGTTATAAAAGAAGTAGCAAAAAAGTTGGCTCAAACTTACGATGTTATTTCAACTCGTGAACCAGGTGGCGTACCAACGGGTGAAGAGATAAGAAAAGTCGTGCTAGAAGGCAACCACATGGATATTCGTACTGAAGCAATGCTTTTTGCAGCATCAAGACGTGAACATCTAGTAGAAAAAGTGATTCCAGCATTAAAAAATAAACAGATTGTTTTGTGTGATAGATATATCGATAGTTCATTAGCTTATCAAGGATATGCTAGAGGTATTGGTATTGAAGAGGTAAAGTCTTTAAATGAATTCGCAATTAATGGATTATATCCAGATTTAACAATATATTTAGATGTTTCTGCCGAAGTAGGTCGGGAAAGAATTTTAAAAAACAGTAGAAGTCAAAATCGTTTGGATCAAGAAGATATTGATTTTCATGAAAAAGTGATTGAGGGCTATCATCAAATAATAGAAAATGAACCACAACGTTTTGTTCAAATAGACGCTGATCAACCTCTCGATGAAGTTGTTGCAGCTACATACAAATCTATCATCAAATATTTAAAATAATTGTGATATAATAATTGAAAGAGGTGTTATAAAAATGAAGATGATTATAGCAATCGTCCAAGACCAAGACAGCCAAGAACTTTCAGACCAACTTGTCAAAAATGATTTTAGAGCAACTAAATTAGCAACAACAGGTGGGTTTTTAAAAGCTGGAAATACGACGTTTTTATGTGGGGTCAATGATGACCGTGTAGACGACTTATTATCAGTGATTAATAATACATGTGGTAATAGAGAACAACTAGTATCACCAATTACACCAATGGGTGGTAGTGCAGATTCTTACATACCATATCCAGTAGAAGTTGAAGTTGGCGGTGCTACGGTATTTGTAATGCCTATTGAAGCATTCCATCAATTTTAAATCGAACTAATAAAATAGGGGTATGACTATTTACTTTTTATATCATCCCCGAATTAAGCATATGTAGATAATGTTGTGTTTTAATTTTATTTATTAGTTTCAACAAAAAGTATTTAACAATTTGAGACTGCTTTTTTAGCAGTCTTTTTATATAAGAAGATATAGGAGAGATATCTAAATGGATGAACAACAGCAATTAACCAATGCATATGATTCGAATAAATTATCGCATGCTTATCTATTCGAAGGCGATGATGCACAATCTATGCAAAATGTTGCTATGAACTTTGCTAAGATGATTTTATGTAAAGATAATGAACAGTGCAAGGTTAAAGTTAGTACATTCAACCATCCTGATTTTTTGTATGTCTCTAGTGAAGAAAGTACCATAAAAAAGGAAGCTATCGAACAACTTGTTCATCATATGAATCAACTACCTATAGAAGATGAGTATAAAGTTTATATTGTTGAAGATTTTGAAAAATTAACTGTTCAAGGTGAAAATAGTATATTAAAATTCTTGGAGGAACCACCTCAAAATACGATTGCAATATTATTATCTACAAAGCCGGAACAGATTTTAGATACTATACATTCAAGATGCCAACATGTTTATTTTAAACCTATTGATAAAGGACAATTCATTGATTATTTAGTTGAGCAGTCAATATCACGTCCAGTTGCTGAAATGTTAAGTACTTTCACGACTCAAGCAGAAACTGCATTCAATTTAAATGAAGAATATGATCTTGTGAGTTTAAGAAAGAGTATCGTTAGATGGTGTGAATTATTATTATCAAATCGTTCAATGGCCTTGATTGGTATTATTGATTTATTGAAACAGGCTAAAAACCGTAAATTACAGTTATTAACGTTAGCTTCAGTGAATGGATTTTTTGAGGATATTATGCATGCAAAAGTAGAAATGAATAGTGAATATATATTTAGCGACCTAAGTGTTGAGATAGAAAAATATGCAAAACATTTAACATATAACCAACTTATATTGATGTACGATCAATTAACAGAAGCACATAAAAAGTTAAATCAAAATGTAAACCCAACACTTGTATTTGAACAAATAGTGATTAAAGGTGTGAGATAGATGCCAGATGTAATAGGAGTACAGTTTCAAAAGGCTGGGAAATTAGAATATTATGCGCCTAAGGATTTACAGATTAAAAAAGATGATTGGGTAGTAGTAGAATCTAAACGTGGTATAGAAATCGGATTGGTTAAAATGCCGACACGATCAGTTGATGAAGGTGATGTAACTCTTCCATTGAAAGAAGTTATGAGAGTAGCTTCACAACAAGATATAGACACATACTATAGTAATGCAGATGATGCCGAAGAGGCATTAGCATTATGCAAAGATGTAGTAAGTCAACAGGGATTGGATATGAGATTAGTAAACTGTGAATACACGTTAGATAAATCAAAAGTTATATTCAATTTCACTGCAGATGATCGTATTGATTTTAGAAAGTTAATTAAAGTATTAGCACAAAATTTAAAAACGAGAATCGAATTAAGACAAATTGGAGTACGCGACGAAGCTAAATTATTAGGTGGCATAGGTCCGTGTGGTCGTTCTCTTTGTTGTTCTACATTTTTAGGAGATTTTGAACCAGTATCCATAAAAATGGCTAAAGATCAAAACTTATCGTTAAATCCCGCCAAAATATCTGGTGCATGTGGACGTTTAATGTGCTGTTTAAAATATGAGAATGACTATTATGAAGAAGCACGTGCCCAATTACCAGATGTAGGTGATTCAATTGAAACGCCAGATGGTAATGGCCAAGTTGTTGGATTGAATATTTTAGATATATCCATGCAAGTTAAAGTAGAAGGCATGGAGCAACCGTTAGAATATAAAATGGAAGAAATTGAAGCATTTAATTAAGGAGGTTTAACCACCTTTGAATCGGAATGAGTTATTTGAAAAATTGATGCGCTTAGAAACAAATATGAATCAACTTAATGAGGATATGTCTGATTTAAAAGATTTAGCAGTAGCACTTGTTGAAGAAAATGTAGCGCTTCAAGTAGAAAATGATAATTTAAAACAATTAATGGATAAGAGTGAAAGTTCAAATTCAGAAACTGTTAACTCACACCAAACTAAAAATGTAAAAAAACCACTACCTAGTAAAGATAACTTAGCAATGTTATATAAAGAAGGATTTCATATTTGCAAAGGTGAGTTATTTGGTAAACATAGACATGGTGAAGATTGCTTATTATGTTTAAATGTATTAAGTGATTAAACATTTTTGATATTAGAAAGACGATAGGGATGTGTTATGAGTAGACAATGAATTACTACGATATAACAGCGTCCCTTTTTTAGGAGAAAGATAAATGCTAAAGGATAATGAGAGGTTAGATTCACTAATCAAAGAAAACTTAAAAATAATTCAAAATGATGATGTATTTTCCTTTTCAACTGATGCATTGTTACTAGGTGATTTTGCAGAAATTAGGAAAAAAGATAAAGTCATAGATATATGTTCAGGAAATGGCGTAATACCATTACTTCTATCATATAAAGGTAATCAACCTATTGAAGGCATTGAAATTCAACCACAACTTGTAGATATGGCTCAACGAAGTTTTAAATATAATCAACTAGACGGTCGACTTTATATGCATCAAATGGATGTCAAAAGTGTATTCCAACATTTTAAACCATCTCAATATTCTGTTGTTACATGTAATCCACCATATTTTAAAGAAAATCAATTACATCAACATCAAAAGGAAGCTCATAAAATTGCTAGACATGAAATCTTATGTAAATTAGAAGATTGCTTAATGGCAGCTAGACATTTATTGAAACAAGGTGGCAGATTATATATGGTTCATAGAGCTGAAAGAATGATGGATGTTCTAACTGAAATGCGACGCGCAAATATTGAACCTAAACGTCTAACATTAGTTTATAGTAAATTGGATAGAGACGCTCAAACCATTTTAGTTGAAGGAAGAAAATCAGGAAATCAAGGTTTGGATATTACACCCCCATTTTATATTTATCAAAAGGATGGGATGTATTCAGAAGAAATGAAGGGTATATATTATGGATAAACATTTTGTTTATATTGTAAAATGTAAAGATGGAAGTCTATATACAGGGTATGCTAAAGATATAAAAGCACGTGTAGCGAAACATAATGAAGGTAAAGGTGCCAAATATACAAAAATAAGACGTCCGGTAGAGTTAGTTTATCAAGAAACATATTCGACCAAATCAGAAGCATTAAAACGTGAATATGAAATTAAGACCTTCACTAGACAAAAGAAATTAAGAATGATTAAAGAGGGATAATATGTCTACATTATATTTAGTCGGAACGCCAATAGGTAATTTAGCTGACATTACTTATCGTGCAATAGATACACTCCATCAAGTAGATTTAATTGCATGTGAAGATACAAGAGTTACACGTAAACTATGTAATCATTATGAGATTAAGACACCTTTGAAATCTTATCATGAACATAATAAAGATCAACAAACTGAATATATGATAGAACAATTATTATCAGGTTTGAATATAGCTTTAGTGTCTGATGCAGGGTTACCGCTAATCAGTGATCCTGGGTATGAATTAGTAGTTGAAGCACGAAAACAGAATATTAAAGTAGAAACCATACCAGGACCGAATGCTGGTTTAACGGCATTAATGGCAAGTGGATTACCATCTTTTACATATACATTTTTAGGCTTTTTACCTAGAAAAGACAAAGATAAAGTTAATATTCTTTCAGAACGTATGTATCAAAATAGTACACTTATTATATATGAATCTCCACACAGAGTGACAGATACATTAAAATCCATTGCTAAAGTTGATAACCATCGCCAAGTTTCACTAGGACGAGAGTTAACTAAAAAATTTGAGGAAATTGTTACAGCAGATGTGGAAACTTTATTGACTAAGGTGCAAAACAATGATATTCCATTAAAGGGAGAATTTGTAATCTTAATTGAGGGCGCTGAAGCTGAAATCTCAACATTATGGTTTGAAGATATGTCTGTCGCGGAACATGTGAATTATTATATAAAAGAAAAAAGTGTTAAAACCAAAGCAGCTATTAAAATGGTTGCAGAAGATCGACAAAGTAAAACAAGCGAAATTTATAATATTTATCATCATATTGATTAAAAGTAGCTCAATATTAAAAAATAGATAGCACATATTATAAACGATTAAATAATAGAGAGTTTCAACACAATAATGCTTTAAATTATGGTATTGTAGTAAAGATAATATTAACCAATTGTTTAGTAACAAATATTTGAAATGAGTAAATAAACGTACTAACGGTACACAATTGAAAAGCAAAATAAATTTAGATATCATTTAATTTGTAAGAAACGAGGAGGACCATTGATGGCTAAAGATACATTTTATATAACAACACCAATTTATTATCCAAGTGGCAACTTGCATATAGGTCACGCATATTCTACTGTAGCAGGTGACGTAATTGCTAGATATAAAAGAATGCAAGGTTACGATGTTCGATATTTAACAGGTACTGACGAACATGGTCAAAAAATTCAAGAAAAAGCACAAAAGGCCGGCAAAACAGAATTAGAATATTTAGATGAAATGATTGCCGGAATTAAAAACTTATGGGATAAATTAGAAATTTCTAATGATGATTTTATTCGAACTACTGAAGAACGCCACAAACAAGTCGTTGAAAAAGTATTTGAGCGTTTATTAAAACAAGGCGATATTTATCTTGGTGAATATGAAGGTTGGTATTCTGTACCAGATGAAACATATTATACAGAATCACAACTTGTGGAACCAGTATATGAAAACGGTAAAATTGTTGGCGGTAAAAGCCCAGATTCAGGTCATGAAGTAGAATTAGTTAAAGAAGAAAGTTATTTCTTCAATATTAAGAAATATACTGATCGATTACTAGAATTTTATGATCAAAATCCAGACTTTATTCAACCACCTTCAAGAAAGAATGAAATGATTAATAACTTTATTAAACCAGGATTGGAAGACTTAGCGGTATCACGTACATCATTTAATTGGGGCGTTAGTGTACCTTCAAATCCAAAACATGTGGTTTATGTATGGATTGATGCACTTGTAAACTATATTTCATCCCTAGGTTATTTATCAGATGATGAAACATTATTTAACAAATATTGGCCAGCTGATATACACTTAATGGCTAAAGAAATTGTACGATTCCATTCAATTATATGGCCAATTTTACTAATGGCTTTAGACTTACCATTACCTAAAAAGGTATTTGCTCATGGTTGGATTCTAATGAAAGACGGTAAAATGAGTAAATCTAAAGGGAATGTCGTTGATCCTAACGTACTGATTGATCGCTATGGTCTAGATGCTACTCGTTATTATTTAATGAGAGAATTACCATTTGGTTCAGATGGCGTATTCACGCCAGAAGCATTTGTTGAAAGAACAAATTATGATTTAGCTAATGACTTAGGTAACTTAGTTAATCGTACTATTTCTATGATTAATAAATATTTCCAAGGAGAACTACCTGCATATCAAGGCCCTAAACATGAATTAGATGAAGATATGGAAGCAATGGCATTGGAAACAGTTAAAGAATTCCATGAAAATATGGATAGTTTACAATTCTCAGTTGCTTTATCAACAGTTTGGAAATTTATTAGTCGTACTAATAAATATATTGATGAAACAACGCCTTGGGTTTTAGCTAAAGATGAAAGCCAAAAAGACATGCTTGGTAATGTAATGGCACACTTAGTTGAAAATATTCGTTTTGCATCAGTATTATTACGTCCATTCATTACACATGCACCAAAAGAAATATTTAAACAATTAAATATCAATAATCCAGAACTAACTGAATTCTCTAGTTTAGAAACATACGGTGCATTAACTGAACCTATTACTGTTACAGCTAAACCAACACCAATTTTCCCAAGACTAGATACTGAAGCGGAAATTGCATATATTAAAGAATCAATGCAACCACCAAAATCAACAGAACAAGAATCAGTTCCAAGTAAAGATATTATTGATATTAAAGATTTTGATAAAGTAGAAATTAAAGCTGCAACAATTGTTGATGCAGAAAATGTTAAAAAATCAGATAAACTATTAAAAATTCAAATAGATTTAGATAATGAACAAAGACAAATAGTATCAGGTATTGCTAAATTTTATCGTCCAGAAGATATCATTGGTAAAAAAGTAGCAGTAGTTACTAATTTAAAACCAGCGAAATTAATGGGACAAAAATCAGAAGGTATGATTTTATCAGCTGAAAAAGATGGTGTCTTAACACTTATTAGCTTACCTAATGCTATTCCAAATGGTGCAATCGTTAAGTAAGATATTCTATTAAATAGGGGGATAATCATGTTAATTGATACACACGTTCATTTAAATGATGAACAATATGATGAAGATTTAAAAGATGTCATTACTCGTGCTAGAGAAGATGGTGTTGATCGCATGTTCGTTGTAGGGTTTGATACACCTACAATTGAACGTACGATGGAGTTAATAGACCAATATGAATTCATCTATGGTATTATCGGTTGGCATCCTGTAGACGCAATTGATTGTACAGAAGAAAGATTAGAGTGGATTGAAAACTTAGCAAAACATCCGAAAATAATTGGTATTGGAGAAATGGGTCTAGATTATCATTGGGATAAATCACCTGCCGATGTTCAAAAAGAAGTATTTAGAAAGCAAATTGCTTTAGCTAAACGTGTGAAATTACCAATTATTATTCATAATCGTGAAGCGACACAAGATTGTGTGGATATTTTAATGGAAGAACACGCTGAAGAAGTTGGCGGTATTATGCATAGTTTTAGTGCATCACCAGAAATTGCTGATGTTGTTATCAATAAATTAAATTTCTACGTTTCATTAGGTGGTCCAGTGACATTTAAGAATGCAAAACAACCTAAAGAAGTAGCTCAACACGTGCCTATGGATCGACTATTAGTTGAAACGGATGCACCATATTTATCTCCTCATCCATACAGAGGTAAACGTAATGAACCACAACGCGTGACATTAGTAGCGCAACAAATTGCAGAATTACGCGATATGACTTATGAAGAAGTTTGTAAGCAAACAACTGAAAATGCTGAAAGATTATTTAAGTTAAATAAAGCATAATTGTTAAACTGAGAAAGGTATCATTTCATTGGATATCTTTCTCAGTTTTTATTAAATTAAGACTGAAGGCAGTGTGATTAATCATATTTTGTTAAAATATAAAGAGCTTACAGTTAATTACTTTTGAAGAAGGAATTAAAATATGAAAATAAATGAATTTATAGTAGTAGAAGGCAGGGACGACACACAACGTGTAAAATCTGCAGTTGAATGCGATACAATTGAAACAAATGGTAGCGCAGTAGATGAAGAGGTCATCGCTGTTATTAAACAAGCGCAAGAAACACGCGGTGTGATTATACTAACTGATCCAGATTTTCCTGGGGATAAAATTAGAAACACAATTAAGGACCGTGTCCCTGGAGTAAAACATGCTTATATTGATAGAGAAAAGGCTAAAAATAAAAGAGGCAAAATAGGTGTTGAACATGCTCAAGTTGAGGATATAAGAGAGGCACTCATGTACGTAAGTTCTCCATTTGAAGAAGCTGAAGAATCTATTGATAAAAGTGTGCTCATAGAATTAGGACTAATTATAGGTAAGGATGCACGAAGAAGACGTGAAATCTTAGGCCGAAAATTACATATTGGACATTCGAATGGTAAACAATTATTAAAAAAATTAAATGCCTTTGGGTATAATGAAGATGATGTAAGACAAGCATTAAATGAAGATAAGGGAAGTGAATGATGATATGGATCATAAAGATATAGCAACGCCATCGCGAACAAGAGCATTATTAAATCAATATGGATTTGATTTTAAGAAAAGTTTAGGTCAAAACTTTCTTATCGATGTAAATATAATTAACAAAATTATTGATGCTAGTAATATTGATAAAAGTACAGGCATCATAGAGGTTGGACCTGGAATGGGTTCTCTGACAGAACAATTAGCGAAACATGCTAAGAAAGTCATGTCATTTGAAATTGATCATCGACTTATACCTGTACTCAAAGAGACGTTAGCGCCATATGATAATGTGACGATTATTAACGAAGATATTTTGAAAGCGGATATTGCATCGGCGGTTAGTGAACACTTAAACGATTGTGATAAAATTATGGTCGTTGCTAATTTACCATATTATATAACGACACCTATATTACTTAATTTAATGCAACAAGACATACCTATCGATGGATATGTTGTGATGATGCAAAAAGAAGTCGGCGAACGTTTGAATGCTGAAGTAGGTACTAAAGCATACGGTTCGTTATCTATTGTGACGCAATACTATACAGAAACAAGTAAAGTACTTACAGTTCCTAAAACAGTATTTATGCCACCACCCAATGTAGACTCTATTGTGGTTAAGTTAATGCAAAGAGAAACACCATTAGTAGATGTTGATGATGAAGAAGCATTCTTCAAGCTAGCAAAGGCCGCATTTGCACAACGTCGTAAAACGATTAATAATAATTATCAAAATTTCTTTAAAGATGGTAAACAGCATAAAGAAAGTATATTAAATTGGTTAGAAAAAGCTGGTATCGATCCTAGACGACGCGGAGAAACATTGTCAATTCAAGATTTTGCTATGTTATATAAAGAAATGGATAATTTTCCAGAATTAGTAAATTAAATTGTTGACAAAGCTTTCGTACCTTGATAAAATTTTAGTTTTATTTGACAAAAACGCTACAAACATGGTAATATAACACTTGTAGCGAGGTGGAGCAATATGCCAAAATCAATTTTGGACATCAAAAATTCTATTGATTGTCATTTAGGAAATCGTATTGTACTTAAAGCCAATGGTGGTCGTAAGAAAACAATCGAACGTTCTGGTGTGTTAAAAGAGACATACCCATCAGTATTTGTTGTTGAACTAGACCAAGATAAGCATAACTTCGAAAGAGTATCTTATACATATACTGATGTGTTAACAGAGAACGTACAAGTTTCATTTGAAGAAGATAATCATCAAGAAGCAATTGCACACTAAATAGACATAATAATATAGTTGTAGTTATGACTACACTATCATTTTAAGTTTTATATCATATTAAGGTGAGTATTGAGCGAGATGTTCAATACTCTTTTTTTGTTTTAAATCTTAAAATACTTTCTTAAATTTTAAATAAGTGAAGATGAATTATTGATAATCATTGATTTAATTCATTTTTAATATATTCTAAGAATGATTGATATAATTATTTATGAAAAAAATGAACATTAACTATCAAATCTTTTAGTCCTTTATGTTAAAATCATCTTATTAAGATTACGAAGAGAGGGCGGAAAAATGATATATGAAACGGCACCTGCCAAAATAAATTTTACGCTCGATACACTTTTTAAAAGAGAAGATGGCTATCACGAGATTGAGATGATTATGACTACAGTTGATTTAAATGATCGACTTTCTTTTCAAAAGAGAAAAGATAACAAAATTGTGGTTGAAATCGAACATAATTTTGTAACCGATGATCATAAGAATTTAGCATATAAAGCTGCTGAATTAATGACAAGAACATATGATTTGAAACAAGGCGTGACAATTACGATTGATAAAGATATTCCGGTATCAGCTGGCTTAGCAGGTGGTTCAGCAGATGCAGCTGCCACTATGAGAGGTATGAATCGTTTATATAATTTAAATATATCTTTGGATGAACTGTGTACATTAGGTAACAAAATTGGAACTGATGTTTCATTTTGTATATATAACAAGACTGCTTATTGTACTGGTCGAGGTGAAAAGGTGTCATTTTTAAACAAACCACCTTCTGCCTGGGTTGTATTAGCAAAGCCGAATATTGGCATTTCTTCACCAGATGTATTTAAAGCGTTGGATTTAAATTATAGTCATGAAGTATATACTCAAGATTGTATAGAAGCGTTAAAATTTTCGGACTATGACAAGTTATGCGCCAGTTTATCTAATAGATTAGAACCTATTTCGATGGAGATGCACCCAGAAATTAAAAAGATAAAAGAAAATATGTTGCAATGTGGTGCAGACGGAGCTTTGATGAGTGGTAGTGGACCAACAGTTTATGGTTTAGCACAAAAAGAAAGCCAAGCCAAAAATATTTATAATGCTGTAAACGGATGTTGTAACGAAGTATATTTAGTTAGATTATTAGGATAGAAGGGTTGAAATGATGAGGTATAAAAGAAGTGAACGAATTGTGTTTATGACACAATATTTGATGAACCACCCGAATAAATTGATTCCTTTAACATTTTTCGTAGATAAGTTTGAACAGGCAAAATCTTCGATTAGTGAGGATGTACAAATTATTAAAAGTACATTTCAAAAAGAAGCATTGGGAACAGTTACGACTACAGCAGGAGCAAGTGGAGGCGTAACATATAAACCGATGATGAGTAAGGAAGAAGCGACTGAAGTTGTAAATGAAGTTATTTCATTACTAGATGAGAAAGATAGATTGTTGCCAGGCGGTTATTTATTCTTATCAGACTTAGTCGGAAACCCTACATTATTAAATAAGGTAGGTAAATTGATAGCGAGTATTTATATGAACGAACAACTAGATGCTGTAGTCACGATTGCTACGAAAGGTATATCGCTTGCTAATGCAGTAGCAAACGTATTAAATTTACCTGTAGTAGTTATTAGAAAAGATAATAAAGTAACAGAAGGTTCTACAGTTTCTATCAATTATGTTTCAGGATCGTCTAGAAAAATAGAAACAATGGTATTATCTAAGCGTACATTAGCTGAAAATTCTAATGTACTTGTCGTCGATGATTTTATGAGAGCAGGTGGCTCAATCAACGGTGTTATGAATTTAATGAATGAGTTTAAAGCACACGTAAAAGGGGTATCAGTACTCGTAGAATCGAAAGAAGTAAAACAAAGGTTAATAGAAGATTATACTTCCTTGGTAAGACTATCAGATGTTGACGAATATAATCAGGAATTTAAAGTAGAACCAGGCAATAGCTTGTCTAAATTTTCTTAAAGGAGCGAATTACATCATGGAAATAATTAACACAAATAAAGCACCAGAAGCATTAGGACCTTATTCACATGCTACAGTAGTAAATGGACTTGTTTATACATCAGGTCAAATCCCACTTAATTTAGAGGGAGAAATTGTCAGTGATGATGTAAAAGAACAAACTAAACAAGTTTTAGAAAATTTATCTGTGGTACTTAAAGAAGCAGGTTCAGATTTAGATAATGTTGTTAAAACAACTATTTTTATTTCTGATATGAATAATTTCCAATATATAAATGAGGTATATGGAAGTTATTTCGATAAACATCAACCAGCACGTAGCTGTGTAGAAGTAGCTAGACTACCTAAAGATGTTAAAGTAGAAATAGAATTAATTAGTAAAGTTAAATAAAGGATATAATTTTCTTTTGAGCAATTGTCAAGCTTCTAATAAAACAAAGATATACTAGGGGGGCTCACTACATGAAAGTGACAGATGTTAGACTTAGAAAAATAGATACAGATGGTAGAATGAAGGCGCTTGTTTCTATCACATTAGACGAGGCGTTTGTAATCCATGACTTACGTGTGATTGAAGGAAACTCAGGTCTTTTTGTCGCAATGCCAAGTAAACGTACACCAGATGGTGAATTCCGCGACATCGCGCATCCAATTAACTCAGAAATGAGACAAGAAATTCAAGATGCAGTGATGAAAGTATATGATGAAACTGATGAAGTCATTCCTGATAAAAATGCAACATCAGATGAATCTGACGAAGCTTAAATATAAACATATTTTACAGAGTCAACATATTACACTATGTGGACTCTGTTTTTGTTTTTAGGACTACTTTTAAAATATAACTTTTACTTTCAAGTATATTTTGTCCCTCTTCATTAAATGTTTTAATCATTTGAACTTACTTAAAAATTTAAGCATTAAAATCAACACCATAACAACTAACATTAAGTAAATTATTCATGGTTTTGTAAGTGAATAGCACATAATAAGTATTTCATCTAAATAGGTTATATGTTGAAAGAGTGATAGCGGTTAAATTATAATAGTAGAGAAGTGTATATTTTATGGAGGGTTAGCATTCATGCAAAGACATGCGATAATATTGGCAGCAGGCAAGGGCACAAGAATGAAATCAAAAAAATATAAAGTGCTACATGAAATTGCTGGCAAATCAATGATTGAACATGTAGTTAATAATGTTCAACAATCAGGCGTGAACCAGCTTATAACAATCGTTGGACACGGTGCTGAAAGTGTGAAAGAAACATTAGGTAATCAATCATTGTATAGCTATCAAGATCAACAACTTGGTACAGCACATGCAGTGAAAATGGCAGAAGAGCATTTAAGAAGTAACGAGGGTACAACATTGGTTGTGTGTGGAGATACACCACTTATCACAGCTGAAACACTAAAATCTTTAATCGAACAACATGAATCATCCCAATCCAAAGCTACTGTTTTAACAGCTACAGCTAATGACCCAAAAGGTTATGGAAGAGTAATTAAAGATAACGAAGGACAATTATTGAGAATAGTAGAGGAAAAAGACGCTAACAACGAAGAAAAAGCAATTACTGAAATTAGTTCAGGTATCTTTGCATTTGATAATAAAACCTTATTTGAAAAATTAGATCAAGTTAAGAATGATAATGTGCAACAAGAATATTATC
This sequence comes from Staphylococcus pasteuri, assembly GCF_030547725.1. Lineage (NCBI taxonomy): Bacteria > Bacillati > Bacillota > Bacilli > Caryophanales > Staphylococcaceae > Staphylococcus > Staphylococcus pasteuri. The sequence continues at coordinate 15,967 of NZ_JAUOQO010000013.1, forward strand.
TACCTGATGTCATTTCTTTAATTCTTAAAGATAATGGTAAAGCAAGTACATATCATACAGATGACTTTGAAGAAATTATTGGCGTAAATGATAGAGTCATGCTAAGTCAAGCTGAGAAAGCATTACAAAAGCGCTTAAATCTATTTCATATGAGAAATGGGGTTACAATTATTGATCCAGCAAGTACGTTTATTGGACCTGATGTAAAAATAGGTATGGATACAATAATTGAACCCGGTGTCAGAATTAATGGTAAAACTGTAATTGGTGAAGAAGTTAAGATTGGTCAATATTCAGAAATTAATGACAGTGTCATTGATTCTTATGCAAATATTAAACAATCAGTCATCAATGAGTCTCAAGTAGGCAAATATACGAATGTAGGCCCATTTGCACAATTAAGACCAGGTTCTCAATTAGGTGCAGAAGTTAAAGTAGGTAACTTTGTAGAAGTGAAAAAAGCTGAACTTAAAGATGGTTCTAAAGTGTCACATCTAAGTTATATTGGCGATGCCGAAATAGGCGAACGTACGAATATCGGTTGTGGTTCTATTACCGTTAATTACGATGGCGTGAATAAATTTAAAACGATTATTGGAAAAGATGCCTTTATCGGTTGTAACACCAATTTAGTTGCTCCAGTAACAGTAGGTGATCATTCATTAATAGCTGCTGGTTCAACGATAACTGATGATATTCCAAATGAAAGTTTAGCATTAGCGAGAGCAAGACAAGTAAATAAAGAGGGCTATTTAAACAACGATAAGAAATAATTGAAATGAATATGTAAACATAGGATTTAGACTTTTGTCATAGTAATCAAGTTTATTTTTCTATATAATAGTAGATGTGTAAGTAAATAATTGGAGGACTATAAATGTTAAATAATGAATATAAGAATTCATCGCTAAAGATTTTTTCACTTAAAAGTAATGAACCTTTAGCACAGGAAGTAGCAGACCATGTAGGTATTGAATTAGGAAAATGTTCTGTAAAACGTTTCAGTGATGGAGAAATTCAAATCAATATAGAAGAAAGTATCCGTGGTTGTGATGTTTTTATCATCCAACCTACTTCATACCCAGTTAATCTACATCTAATGGAATTACTTATTATGATTGATGCTTGTAAACGTGCATCGGCGGCAAATATTAACATCGTAGTGCCTTATTACGGTTATGCTCGTCAAGATAGAAAAGCACGTAGTCGTGAACCTATTACTGCTAAATTAGTAGCAAACTTAATCGAAACTGCAGGAGCAAATCGCATGATCGCATTAGATTTACATGCGCCACAAATCCAAGGTTTCTTTGATATTCCAATTGATCATTTAATGGGTGTACCTATTTTAGCGCAACATTTCCAAAATGATCCTGCTATTAATCCAGAAGAATGTGTTGTTGTTTCACCTGACCATGGTGGTGTAACGAGAGCACGTAAATTGGCAGACATTTTAAAAACTCCAATTGCTATTATTGATAAACGTCGTCCAAAACCAAATGTGGCTGAAGTAATGAACATTGTGGGCGATATTGAAGGAAGAACAGCCATCATTATTGATGATATTATTGATACAGCAGGTACAATTACGTTAGCAGCTCAATCACTTAAAGATAAAGGTGCTAAAGAAGTATATGCATGTTGTACACACCCTGTATTATCAGGTCCAGCTAAAGAACGTATCGAAAATTCAGCAATTAAAGAATTAATCGTTACGAACTCAATTCAATTAGAAGAAAGTCGTAAACCAACAAATACGAAAGAACTTTCAGTTGCAGGTTTAATTAGTAAAGCTATTATTCGTGTATATGAAAGAGAATCAGTTAGTGTATTATTCGACTAAAATTGTTAAATGCGTTTGACGAAAATGTTTTAAGCGTGTATAATACATTCGTTCGTGATTATACGAATAAATAAACACTTACAAGCAACGATTGATGTTGATGGGTAAGTGAGGAGCTCATTAAAAGAGCGAAAGATGAAAGGTGGAAATAGAATGACTTCATTAAAGTCAATCATCCGTCAAGGTAAACAAACTCGTTCTGACCTTAAACAACTTAGAAATGCTGGTAAAGTACCTGCAGTTGTATATGGTTACGGAACAAAAAATACTTCAGTTAAAGTTGATGAAGTTGAATTTATCAAAGTTATCCGTGAAGTAGGACGTAACGGTGTTATCGAATTAGGTGTTGGTTCTAAATCAATCAAAGTAATGGTATCAGATTACCAATACGATCCATTGAAAAACCAAATCACTCATATCGACTTCTTAGCTATTAACATGACTGAAGAACGTACTGTAGAAGTACCAGTTCAATTAGTTGGTGAAGCAGTAGGCGCTAAAGAAGGCGGCGTAGTTGAACAACCATTATTCGACTTACAAGTAACTGCTACTCCAGATAATATCCCAGAATCAATCGAAGTTGATATCACTGAATTAAATATCAACGATAGCTATTCTGTAGCTGACATTAAAGTTTCTGGTGACTTCACTATCGAAAACGATCCTGAAGAATCTATCGTAACAGTAGTTCCTCCAACAGATGAACCTACTGAAGAAGAAGTAGAAGCTATGGAAGGCGAAGCAGCTACTGAAGAACCAGAACGCGTTGGCGAAGAAAATGACGACAACGAAGAAGAAGAAAATAAAGAAGAAGAATAAGATTATTATCAATTATAATATCTTATAAAGATTCTTAACTTTATTGACGAGCACTATGCTTATACTAATAAGCATAGTGCTTTTTGTGTTATTATAGGGAATGATTATAAAATTGTGGTATTGATAAATGATATAAAGATTAACGCACGATTGGTTATATTAATCGAAGACAATATATCATTTGAAGAATAGTCACTAAATGATAAACATTAATTTTGGAGGTAACGACATATGAAATGTATTGTAGGTCTTGGAAATATTGGTAAACGATTTGAACTTACAAGACACAATATTGGCTTCGAAGTCATTGACTATATATTAGAGCGTCATGGATTTAAATTAGATAAGCAAAAATTTAAAGGTGCATACACTATTGAAAGAATGAATGGTGACAAAGTTTTACTTATTGAACCAATGACAATGATGAATTTATCCGGTGAGGCAGTAGCCCCGTTAATGGATTATTATAATGTAGATGTAGAAGATCTTATTGTATTATATGATGACTTAGATTTAGATCAAGGACACGTGCGTTTGCGTCAAAAAGGCAGCGCTGGTGGTCACAATGGTATGAAGTCTATTATTAAAATGCTAGGTACTGATCAATTTAAAAGAATTCGTATAGGTGTTGGTCGACCTACGAATGGTATGTCTGTTCCTGATTATGTATTACAACGCTTTTCAAAAGAAGAAATGATGACAATGGAGAAAGTCATTGAACATTCAGCAAATGCAGTGGAAGCATTTATAGAAACATCTAGATTTGATAATGTCATGAATGAATATAATGGTGAAATCAATTGAGACAAGTCATTTCTAACTATATAAAAGAAGATAAGCGTTTTCAGGAATTAGACCAAGTGTTTGGCCAAGATAATATTTTAGTTACTGGCCTATCCCCTTCAGCTAAAGCTACATTGATTGCTGAAAAATATTTATCAGACCATAAACAAATGTTATTAGTGACTAATAACTTATACCAAGCAGATAAAATCGAAGCAGATATTTTACAATACGTCAGTGATGAAGAAATTTATAAATATCCAGTCCAAGATATCATGACGGAAGAATTTTCTACGCAAAGCCCTCAGCTCATGAGTGAACGTGTTAGAACCCTAACAGCACTGGCTCATGGAAAGAAAGGGTTATTTATCGTCCCATTAAATGGATTGAAAAAATGGTTAACGCCTGTAGAAATGTGGCGCAATCATCAAATGACATTGAATGTTGGAGATGATATTGAAGTTGATGATTTCTTAAATAAATTAGTCAATATGGGATATCGCAGAGAAAGTGTGGTTTCGCATATTGGGGAATTTTCTCTTAGAGGAGGAATCATTGATATTTATCCTCTAATTGGATCCCCTGTCCGAATAGAACTATTTGATACAGAAATTGATTCTATTAGAGATTTTGATGTTGAAACTCAGAGATCTAATGATAATTTAGAAAGTATAGAAATCACGACAGCGAGTGATTATATTATTACAGATGAGGTCATCAATCATTTACAAACTCATTTAAAAGAAGCGTATGAAGAAACAAGACCTAAAATAGAAAAATCTGTACGAAATGATTTGAAAGAAACATATGAAAGTTTCAAACTCTTTGAATCTACATTTTTTGACCATCAATTGTTAAGACGATTAGTGGCATTTATGTATGAACAACCATCTACTATTATCGATTATTTTTCTAAGGATGTAGTTATTGCAGTTGACGAATATAATCGTATTAAAGAAACAGAAGAAACTTTGACAACTGAAGTTGATGATTTTATAAGCAACTTAATTGAAAGTGGTAATGGTTTTATTGGTCAAAGTTTTATGCAGTATGATGGTTTTGAAAATCTTCTACAAGATAAGCCGGTTGCTTACTTTACTTTATTTACGTCTTCTATGCCTGTTGAATTAGAACATATTATCAAGTTTTCATGTAAGCCAGTTCAACAGTTTTATGGTCAATATGATATTATGCGTTCTGAATTCCAAAGATTTATCCAAAATGAATATGCTGTTATCGTTCTTGTTGAGACAGAAACAAAAGTAGAACGCATACAATCTATGTTAAACGAAATGCATATTCCTGTAGTGACAAATATTGATCAAGCTTCGACAAGTGGCCAAGCTGTTGTCTTAGAAGGTAGCTTATCAGAAGGTTTTGAATTACCTTATATGCAATTAGTTGTGATAACTGAAAGAGAATTATTTAAAACAAAACAGAAAAAGCAACGTAAACGTACGAAAACAATGTCTAATGCTGAAAAAATTAAGTCCTATCAAGATTTAAATGTAGGAGACTATGTCGTCCATGTCCACCACGGTGTAGGACGATATTTAGGTGTAGAAACGCTAGAAGTTGGAGAACAACATAGAGACTATATTAAGTTACAGTACAAGGGCACCGATCAATTATTCGTTCCTGTAGATCAAATGGATCAAGTACAAAAATATGTTGCTTCTGAAGATAAATCGCCACGTTTAAACAAACTTGGTGGCACAGAGTGGAAAAAAACTAAAGCAAAAGTTCAACAAAGTGTTGAGGATATTGCAGACGAATTAATCGATTTATATAAACAAAGAGAAATGTCTGTAGGTTACCAATTTGGCCCAGACACTGCAGAACAATCTACTTTCGAATTGGACTTCCCATATGAACTGACACCCGATCAAAGTAAATCTATTGAAGAAATTAAAGGTGACATGGAAAGAGAACGTCCAATGGATCGCTTATTATGTGGCGATGTAGGTTACGGTAAGACAGAAGTTGCTGTACGAGCTGCATTTAAAGCAGTTATGGAAGGTAAACAAGTTGCGTTTTTAGTACCAACTACTATATTAGCACAACAACACTATGAAACATTAATAGAACGTATGCAAGATTTCCCTGTAGAAATTCAATTAATTAGTCGTTTCCGTTCTACAAAAGAGGTAAAAGAAACAAAAGAAGGACTGAAATCTGGTTACGTAGATATTGTTGTCGGTACTCATAAATTACTTGGAAAAGATATACACTATAAAGATTTAGGATTGCTTATTGTCGATGAAGAACAACGCTTTGGCGTACGTCATAAAGAGAGAATTAAAACATTGAAAAATAATGTGGATGTGTTAACACTGACAGCTACTCCAATACCTAGAACATTGCATATGAGTATGCTTGGTGTACGTGACTTATCTGTTATTGAAACACCACCTGAAAATCGTTTTCCAGTACAGACGTATGTATTAGAACAAAATACGAATTTTATTAAAGAAGCGTTAGAAAGAGAATTATCTCGTGACGGACAAGTATTTTATTTATATAACAAAGTTCAATCAATATATGAAAAGAGAGAACAACTTCAAATGTTGATGCCTGATGCTAATATCGCTGTTGCACACGGTCAAATGACAGAACGAGATTTAGAAGAAACGATGTTGAGTTTTATTAATCACGAATATGATATTTTGGTAACGACTACGATTATCGAAACAGGTGTAGATGTTCCGAATGCCAATACATTAATTATTGAAGAAGCGGATCGATTTGGTCTAAGTCAATTATATCAATTGCGTGGACGTGTAGGGCGTTCAAGTAGAATTGGTTATGCTTACTTCCTTCACCCTACAAACAAAGTATTAACTGAAACAGCTGAAGAAAGATTACAAGCTATTAAAGAATTTACTGAACTAGGTTCAGGATTCAAGATTGCTATGCGTGATTTAAATATTCGTGGTGCCGGTAATTTACTTGGTAAACAGCAACATGGATTTATAGATTCTGTCGGCTTTGATTTATACTCTCAAATGCTTGAAGAAGCAGTTAATGAAAAACGAGGTATTAAAGAAGAAACACCAGATACACCTGAAGTCGAAGTTGAACTCAACTTAGACGCCTATTTACCAGCAGAATACATTCAAAATGAACAAGCTAAAATTGAAATTTATAAGAAACTACGAAAAGTGGAATCAGAAGAACAACTTATGGATATCAAAGATGAATTAATCGATCGTTTTAATGAATATCCAGTCGAAGTTGAACGTTTATTAGATATTGTAGAAATCAAAACGCATGCTTTACATGCAGGTATTACAAAAATTAAAGATTTAGGTAAACAAATTCAAATTTTATTATCAGAGAAATCTACTACTGATATAGATGGCGAAGCATTATTTAAAAATACTCAACCACTTGGTAGATCAATGAAAGTTGGCGTTGAGAATGGCACAATGAAAGTGACACTTACTAAGTCTAAGCAATGGTTAGATAACTTAAAATTCTTAGTTAAATGTATTGAAGAAAGTATGAGTATTCAAGATGAAGCATAAACCCGCATTTAATGGTGTAGTGATACTAACGATTGCATTAATTGTTATTAAAATTTTAAGTGCGATTTATAGAATACCTTATCAAAATATACTTGGTGATGAAGGTTTATATGCATATCAACAAATATACCCCATTGTAGCGCTAGGTATGATTTTGTCTATGAATGCCATTCCAAGTGCTGTGACACAAAATTTAAGAAAAGACCAACATGAACAATACTTTTCAAAAGTATTATTAGTAATACAAAGTGTAGGTTTTGTAATTTGTATTGTGATTTTTAGTAGTGCAAACATGATTTCTAAATTAATGGGTGATGTACATTTAACACCGATGATTAGAATGGCAAGCTTTAGTTTTATTTTTGTAGGTGTATTAGGTGTCCTAAGAGGATATTTTCAATCAAAACAAGAAATGAATATACCCGCCATTTCCCAGGTTATAGAACAATTAATTCGAGTATGTTTAATCATGATAGCTATATTGTTATTTGTGAAACAACATTGGTCTATATATCAAGCTGGAACATTAGCAATTATTGCGTCATCTATAGGATTTTTAGGTTCGACATTGTATTTATTAGCTAAACGACCATTTAAATTAAATTTGAATAATGATAAAGAAAAAATCCGCTGGAAAAACTTACTCATTGCTATACTTATTTTTGCATTAAGTCAGTTGATTGTTATTTTATGGCAAGTAGCAGACAGTTTTACTGTTATTCATACGCTTAAAACAACAGGATTAACGTTTATAGAAGCGATTAAACAAAAAGGTGTATATGATAGAGGTGCTTCATTTATACAAATGGGATTAATTGTTACAACGACATTTAGTTTTGTCTTAATTCCATTATTAACTGATGCAATTCAAAAGAAGCAATCTATACAAATGAACCGATATGCTAACGCCTCATTAAAAATAACTGTCTTAATTAGTTCGGCAGCAGGTGTAGGTCTAATTAATGTTTTACCGCTAATGAATCAAGTGTTTTTTAAGACGGATAGTCAAACAAGCACGTTATGTGTTTATATGCTAACAGTAATTGGTGTATCATTAATCATGATGGATATAGCTTTACTACAAGTAATTAATAATACGAAGCCTATTTTAATTGGGTTTATAAGCGGATTATTAATGAAGATTATATTGAATGTTATTTTTATTCATCAATTACAAATATTAGGTGCAAGTATAAGTACAGTATTATCATTAATTATTTTTTGCGCTATATTACATTGGGCAGTCTTAAAATCCTATCATTTTAGTCAAATGGGTAAATTTATTATTAAATTAGTGGTCGGGCTGTTTATAATGTCAGTTGTAGTCCAAATAATAATGTTTGTATTACCATCTAATGGTCGTGTAATTGGATTAATATCTTTAATGATTAGTGCATTGATTGGCGTAGGTGTGTTTATGATATATGTCGGTATTTTTAATGTACTAAGTTATAGAGAACTTAAATTTTTACCTTTAGGAGATAAGCTATATCATTTTAAGAGAGGAAGACGTTAATGACACAAACTATTACTATTATTGGTTTAGGAAACTATGGTATAGAAGATTTGCCATTAGGTATATATCGTTTTATACAAAAACAACCTAAGATATATGCACGTACACTTGAACATCCAGTTATTGAGGACCTTAAAAATGAAATAGAATTTGAAGGTTTCGATGATATTTATGAAAATAATGACCAATTTGAAAAAGTGTATGACGAAATTGTTAAACAATTGATTGATAAAGCACAACAATCAGACATTGTTTATGCAGTTCCAGGGCATCCACGTGTGGCAGAAACGACTACTATGAAATTAATGGAGTATCATGCACAAAATAACGATATAGATGTAAAAGTACTAGGTGGTAAAAGTTTCATCGATGACGTATTTGAAGCTGTGAATGTTGATCCTAATGATGGTTTCACACTACTTGATGCTACATCTTTAAAAGAAGTGCAACTAAATGTGCGTACAAATACACTTATTACGCAAGTTTATAGTGAAATGGTAGCAGCAGATATTAAGCTAACTTTAATGGAAAGATATCCAGATGAACATGAGGTAGCAATTGTGACAGGTGCACGTACTGGTGAAGCACAAGTGACGCAATGTGCATTATATGAACTTGATCATTTTGAAGATGCGTTTAATAACTTAACTAGTGTTTTTGTCCCTCAAGTTATAGAATCAGAGGCACTTTATAATGACTTTGATTTTGCAGAGCAGACGATTGATTTATTAGTTGATGATGAAAAAGGTTGCCCTTGGGACAAAGTTCAAACACATCAAACGCTTAAACGTTATTTACTAGAAGAAACGTTTGAGTTATTTGAAGCTATCGATAATGAAGATGATTGGCACATGGTAGAAGAACTTGGAGATATACTGTTACAAGTGTTACTGCATACAAGCATTGGTAAAAAAGAAGGCTATTTTGATGTTAAAGAAGTGATTGCCAGCTTAAATGCTAAAATGATTCGTCGACATCCTCATATATTTAGTGATGCATCAGCAGAATCAATTGATGATTTAAAATCAATTTGGGCGACGGCTAAATCCAAGGAAGGCAAACAACCACGTGTGAAATTTGAGAAAGTATTTGCAGACCATTTCATGTCATTGTATGATAAAACAAAAAATAAAGATTTTGATGAAGTGGCTCTTAAACAATATTTAGAGCAAGGAGAGAATCATTAATGAGATTAGATAAATTTTTAAAAGTATCTAGATTAATCAAACGTCGTACATTGGCTAAAGAAATTAGTGATCAAGGACGTATTACAATTAATGGCAATGTAGCAAAAGCAGGAACAGATGTTAAAGTTGGAGATGTATTAGTTATTCGCTTCGGACAGAAACTTGTGACTGTTAATGTTACAGGATTAAATGAGCATGCTTCTAAAGAGAATGCTAAAGGTATGTACGAATTAGTTAAAGAAGAGCGTATTAATGAATCTGAATAAACAAAGAGAGGTGACAAGCAATGAATAATAAAGTTGAAAATATTGGTAATCAATATACATCTAAAGAAAACCAAAAGAAACAAAGACAACGCAAAAAGATGCGTGTTGTTCGCCGAAGAATCACTTTATTTGGCGGAATCATGTTAGCAATAATCATCTTATTATGCATTATGCTTGTCGTCCAAAAGCACAGCAATGATAAAGACGCTGTAGAACGAAAACATAAAGAAGAACAATATCAAAAAAAGCAAGATGAAGAGATTGCTTTAAAAGAGAAACTAAATAATTTAAATGATAAAGATTACGTAGAAAAAGTGGCACGAGATGATTATTATTTAAGTAATAAAGGCGAAGTTATTTTTAGGTTGCCAAATGATAATAAATCCTCTAAGTCTAAGTCGTCAGATAGTGATAATTAATTAAAGTAAATCTCATTATAGCATTGTGAAATTGCTTCAACAGGAATATAATAAAGTTAAAATCGAATGAAATCGGGAGGATTTATTTAGAATATGTCAATCGAAGTAGGAAACAAGCTTAAAGGTAAAGTCACTGGTATTAAAAAATTCGGTGCATTCGTTGAGTTACCTGAAGGGAAAAGTGGCTTAGTCCATATTAGTGAAGTGGCTGATAACTACGTTGAAAATGTGGAAGATCATTTATCTTTAGGTGATGAAGTAGAAGTAAAAGTACTTTCAATTGCAGATGATGGCAAAATTAGTCTTTCAATTAAAAAGGCTAAAGATCGCCCACAACGTAAACCACATCATAATAATAAATCAAATCAAAGTAAACCAGCGCCAAAAGGTGAAGACTTTGAAAAGAAATTAAGTAACTTCTTAAAAGATAGTGAAGATAAATTAACTTCTATAAAACGTCAAACTGAATCTAGACGCGGCGGTAAAGGTTCAAAACGTTAATTTCATAAATTAAGTCTGTTACAATAATATAACTTTTGTATTGTGAGTTTCTGTAAATGGACAGACAATCTAAGACTGTTTCTTGATGAAGGAGCAGTCTATTTTTATTGTAATGATGATTTGGTATTTGATTAGCTTGTGCGGAGGTGAATAGTTGATGGAAATGAATTCAACAGGTTGGTCAAAAGATGACCATATTGTATTAGCTGTATCAACAGGAATAGATAGCATGTGCCTATTACATCTTTTATTAAATGAATATCAACATACATATCGTAAATTAACATGCATTCATGTTAATCATGGCTTACGACAAGAATCAGCAGAGGAAGAAACGTTCTTTAAAACGTTTTGCGAAAAACACCATATTGACTATTATATTAAAGACCTTGATTTAAATAATATCGTAGAAGCGGGAAATAGTATTCAAAACGAATCGCGTCAATATCGCTACGACTGGTTTGATTTTATGATGAAAAAACTTAAGGCTGATGTATTATTAACAGCACATCATCAAGATGATCAAATTGAGACTATATTTTATAGGTTGTTTACAGGGAGATTTACTCGTAGTACTCTGGGCATTGCTTATGAATCAAATCGTCAACATTATAAACTTTGTCGGCCGTTATTAAATATTTCTAAAGATCAAATTAAGAAGTATCAATCGGAATTTCATGTTCCATTTTATGAAGATGCATCAAATCACAAAAACGTATATGTAAGAAATGATATACGTAATCGTATTTTACCTGCGATTTTAGACAACGAGCAATTAAGTATCGACCACTTATTAAAGTTAAAATCTTGGCATGATCAAGAATTAGAAACACTTCGCAATTTAGCGAGCCAATTTATTGATGAACAAGCTCTTATAAAGGCGAATCGAACTAAAATTACTATTCCAAGAACCAGCTTTAATCAATTAACAGATAATGTAAAGGTGCATGTACTTGACCAAATATTTGAAAAAATCTCCTTAGCAACTTCAATATCTGATAAAATGTATCAGTCATGGTTCGACCAATTTGCAAGTCAAAAATCACAATTTACGATTGATATTACAGATAAATGGATAATTCAAATTTCATATGATACATTTATAATAATGACTAATACAGAAATGAAAGATGTAAGTTCAATAAAAGTCATCGAAACACCTCATACATATCACTTTGGAGATTATGAAATTATCATACAATCAGATTTCCCGTTAGAACAATTACCATTAACTATAAGAACACGTCAAAATGGTGACCGTTTTTTATTAAACGGTAGTGAAAACAAACATAAAAAAGTAAGTCGGTTATTGATTGATTGTAAAATCGATGCTATTGAACGCAATCGTTTACCAATTGTTATTAATGCAGAGGGAAATGTTATCGCTGTGGGTCAGTTATATATCAATAAAAACTATAAACATTATATAAACATTAGAAATATTGGAGATGAATAGCAAATGCATAAGGATATAAAAAATATTGTAATGAGTGAAGAAGAAATTCAAACCATTTGTAAGGACTTAGGAGAACAGTTGACTAAAGATTATCAAGATAAACCACTTGTTTGTATTGGGATTTTAAAAGGATCAGTCATGTTTATGGCGGATTTAATCAAACGTATTGATACACATTTATCGATTGATTTTATGGATGTGTCAAGTTATCACGGTGGTACTGAATCAACTGGTGAAGTTCAAATCATCAAAGATTTAGGTTCTTCTATTGAAAACAAAGATGTCTTAATTATTGAAGATATTTTAGAAACTGGTACAACATTGAAATCAATTACTGAATTATTACAATCAAGAAAAGTAAACTCATTAGAAATTGTTACTTTATTAGATAAACCAAATCGTAGAAAAGCTAATATTGAAGCAAAATACGTAGGTAAAAAAATTCCTGACGAGTTTGTAGTTGGATACGGACTTGATTACGGAGAACATTATAGAAACTTACCTTACATCGGCACTTTAAAACCGGAAGTATATTCATAAAGTAACAAGTTAATTTTGATGTTAAAAAGTTGGGTACGATGTTTTATTACTATGATTAAACATCATTTTAGTGTAGACTCAATTTAAATCACGATGTCTAAATTAAACATGACATTACTTATTTTTAAATCATGATATAACTAAAAATTAAAAATCTATATAGTGGAAGTTGACTAAAATTGAAGAACCAATACTAAAGTTGAAATAGTAGCCTGGTCAAGATGTATTGTGTTACAATTTTTGTTAGTTTTATTATTGGAAGTAGGAGGAAATGACACATGCAGAAAGCGTTTCGCAATGTGCTAGTTATCGCAATTATAGGCGTTATAATATTTGGCCTTTTTTCTTTCCTAAATGGTAATGGAAATATGCCAAAGCAACTTACATATACGCAGTTTGTTAGTAAATTGGATAAAGGCGATTTAAAATCATTAGAAATTCAACCTGAACAAAACGTATACATGGTAAGCGGTAAAACAAAAAAAGGTGAAGATTATTCATCAACAATTTTATTTAACAACGAAAAAGATTTACAAAAAATTACTGATACAGCTCAGAAACAAGATGGATTGAAATTTACAGTTAAAGAAGAAGAAGAACAAAGTGTGTTTGTTAGTATTCTAACAACATTGATTCCTGTTTTAATCATTGCATTATTATTTATTTTCTTCCTTAGCCAAGCTCAAGGTGGCGGTGGCGGCGGTCGTATGATGAACTTTGGTAAATCCAAAGCTAAAATGTACGATAGCAGTAAACGCCGTGTTCGTTTCTCAGATGTTGCAGGTGCAGATGAAGAGAAACAAGAACTTGTAGAAATTGTAGACTTCTTAAAAGATAACAAGAAATTTAAACAAATGGGTTCTAGAATACCAAAAGGTGTTTTACTTGTTGGACCTCCAGGTACTGGTAAAACATTACTTGCACGTGCTGTTGCTGGTGAAGCCGGCGCACCATTCTTCTCAATAAGTGGTTCAGACTTTGTTGAGATGTTTGTCGGTGTTGGTGCAAGTCGTGTACGTGACTTATTTGAAAATGCTAAGAAAAATGCACCATGTATTATCTTTATCGATGAGATCGATGCTGTAGGTCGTCAACGTGGTGCAGGTGTTGGTGGTGGACACGACGAACGTGAACAAACACTTAACCAATTATTAGTTGAAATGGATGGCTTTGGTGAAAATGAAGGTATCATCATGATTGCTGCTACAAACCGTCCTGACATTTTAGACCCAGCGTTATTACGTCCTGGACGTTTTGACAGACAAATTCAAGTTGGTCGTCCCGATGTTAAGGGTCGTGAAGCTATTTTACATGTACATGCTAAAAACAAACCACTTGATGAAACTGTTGATTTAAAAGCTATTTCTCAAAGAACACCAGGTTTCTCTGGTGCTGACTTAGAAAACTTATTAAACGAAGCATCATTAATTGCTGCACGTGAAGGCAAGAACAAAATTGACATGCGTGATATAGAAGAAGCGACAGACCGTGTCATCGCTGGTCCAGCTAAGAAATCACGTGTTATCTCTGATAAAGAAAGAAATATTGTTGCTCACCACGAAGCAGGTCATACTATTATTGGTATGGTACTTGATGAAGCAGAAGTTGTTCACAAAGTGACTATCGTTCCACGTGGACAAGCTGGTGGTTATGCGATGATGTTACCTAAACAAGACCGATTCTTAATGACAGAACCAGAACTATTAGATAAAATTTGTGGTTTACTTGGTGGTCGTGTATCAGAAGATATTAACTTCGGTGAGGTTTCTACAGGTGCTTCAAACGACTTTGAAAGAGCTACACAAATTGCTCGATCAATGGTTACTGAATATGGTATGAGTAAAAAACTCGGACCTTTACAATTCTCTAGTAGCGGTAATGGCCAAGTATTCTTAGGTAAAGATATGCAAGGTGAACCAAATTACTCAGGTCAAATTGCTTATGAAATTGATAAAGAAGTACAACGTATTGTTAAAGAACAATATGAACGTTGTAAAGAAATCTTATTAGAACATCAAGAACAATTAAAACTTATTGCTAAGGCATTACTTACTGAGGAAACATTGGTTGCAGAACAAATTCAATCATTATTCCATGAAGGTAAATTACCTGAAGTTGATTATGATTCTGCAGAAGTTGTAACAGAAACTGACTCAGAATTCAAAGATGGTAAATATGGTAAATCATATGAAGATGTTCGAAAAGAACAATCTTTAGATAATAATGACGGTGAAAGTGATCATGATAATGATGAATCAGATACTGAATCAACAGGACATGAACAATCACCAAACATTGATAAACCATATAATCCTAATGATCCAAATCATAGAGAATAATTAGTTCTTAGTTCAATCCCCTTACTGTAATAGTAAGGGGATGTTTTTTATATAAATAATAGCGAGAGAAGAAAGTTAGCTTAGACTATAGCGAAACTCGATTCTTCTTTTAAAAAGCAAAGTAAATATAATGTGAAACAAATAATTTCATGAAAATAAGCAACAGATGTATAATAGTTATTCGAAAATGATATTCAAAATATGAAATGATAAATAATAGAGAACCTCATTAAAAGGAGAAATAAATAATGACACATGATTATATAGTTAAAGCCCTAGCATTTGATGGAGAAATAAGAGCATATGCTTCATTAACAACTGAATCAGTTCAAGAAGCACAAACAAGACACTATACATGGCCAACAGCCTCAGCAGCAATGGGAAGAACAATGACTGCTACGGTAATGATGGGCGCAATGTTAAAAGGAACTCAAAAATTAACAGTAACAGTTGATGGTCGCGGTCCAATAGGGAAAATTATTGCGGATGCGGATGCAAAAGGTAACGTACGCGCTTACGTAGACCATCCACAAACGCATTTTCCTTTAAATGAACAAGGAAAATTAGATGTAAGAAGAGCAGTTGGGACAGAAGGCTCAATTCAAGTAGTTAAAGATGTAGGTATGAAAGATTACTTTTCTGGATCAAGTCCAATTGTATCAGGTGAATTAGGAGAAGACTTCACTTATTATTATGCTACAAGTGAACAAACACCTTCATCAGTTGGATTAGGTGTACTTGTTAATCCTGATAACACAATTAAAGCAGCCGGTGGATTTATTATACAAGTAATGCCGGGAGCTAAAGAAGAAACTATTAATAAGTTGGAAGAAGCTATTAACCAAATGACACCTGTATCTAAATTAATTGAACAAGGCCTAACACCTGAAGGTATTTTAAATGAAATACTTGGAGAAGATAACGTTCAAATATTGGAAACTTCTCCAGTACAATTCGAATGTAATTGCAGTCATGAAAAATTCTTGAACGCAATCAAAGGATTAGGAGAAGCTGAAATATCCGATATGATTAAAGAAGATCATGGTGCAGAAGCAGTTTGTCACTTCTGTGGTAATAAATACAATTATAGTGAATCCGAATTAAATCAATTATTAGAATCTATGGCTTAAATTAATTAATATATTGGTAGTATTTTGAGTTAACGTTTACTTTAATTTGGTTTAGGGAAGATTTTAAAATGTATAACAATTACTCAATTTCAGTATAAATAAAATATATTTGTATTTTGAGAAAATTCTGATAGAATAAAGATATCCGATAAAAAGACTAAGCTTTATTAATTTCGTTGAAAAGGAGTGTTTTTAATGGCACAAAAACCAGTAGAAAATATTACACAAATAATTGGAAATACACCTGTAGTTAAGTTGAGAAATGTTGTTGATGAAGATGCAGCAGATATTTATGTTAAATTAGAATATCAAAATCCAGGCGGTTCAGTAAAAGACCGTATCGCATTAGCTATGATTGAAAAAGCTGAAAAAGAAGGAAAAATTAAACCTGGTGATACAATTGTAGAACCGACAAGTGGTAACACAGGTATTGGTTTAGCATTTGTCTGTGCAGCAAAAGGTTATAAAGCAGTATTTACTATGCCTGAAACAATGAGTCAGGAACGTCGTAACTTATTAAAAGCATATGGTGCTGAATTAGTATTAACTCCAGGATCAGAAGCTATGAAAGGCGCTATTAAAAAAGCTAAAGAATTAAAAGAAGAACACGGTTATTTTGAACCACAACAATTCGAAAACCAAGCAAACCCTGAAATTCATGAACTTACAACAGGTCCAGAATTAGTAGAACAATTTGAAGGTAAAAAAATTGATGCGTTCTTAGCTGGTGTTGGAACTGGTGGTACACTTTCAGGTGTAGGTAAAGTATTAAGAAAACAATATCCTGAAATTGAAATTGTGGCTATTGAACCAGAAGCATCTCCAGTACTTAGTGGTGGAGAACCAGGACCACATAAATTACAAGGTTTAGGTGCAGGATTTGTTCCAGATACGTTAAATACTGATATTTACGACAGTATTATTAAAGTAGGAAATGAAACAGCAATGGAAATGGCACGTCGTGTTGCTAAAGAAGAAGGTATCTTATCAGGTATTTCTTCAGGTGCAGCTATTCATGCAGCCATTCAAAAAGCAAAAGAATTAGGTAAAGGTAAAACAGTAGTAACAGTATTACCAAGTAATGGTGAACGTTACTTATCTACACCTTTATACTCATTCGATGATTAATTATAATAGATGTATTAGCGGGGTGTGTAACTCCGCTATTTTTTATGTCTTATTGTAAGTGAAATCATTTTATTTACAGATTAATCGATATAATTATCGAACATTCTGATTTTGACACTGAAATTATTATGTGAGTAATGATATCATTATAAGTGAGACTAATGATATTTATATTAATGAAATGAAAAGGTGATTAAATGTCAAAAACAAAAATTATGGGCATACTTAACGTTACGCCAGACTCATTTTCAGATGGTGGAAAATACAATTCAGTTGAAAATGCGGTTGAAAGAGCGAAAGAAATGATAAATGAAGGTGTTGATATTATTGATGTAGGTGGTGTATCAACAAGACCAGGATATAAAGAAATTACGCTTGAGGAAGAGTTAGATAGAGTTGTACCTGTAGTTAAGTCTTTAATAGAACTCGATACACAAATATCAATAGATACATATAGAAGTGAAGTAGCTGAAGCTTGTTTAAAATTAGGCGCTACAATGATTAATGATCAATGGGCTGGATTGTTTGATCCTAAAATATTTGAAGTTGTCGCTAATTACAATGCAGAAATCGTACTTATGCATAATGGTGATGGACAAAGAGATAAACCAGTTGTCGATGAAATGTTAGTAACTTTATTATCGCAAGCTAATAAAGCTGAGATGGCTGGTATTCCTCAAGAAAAAATTTGGCTTGATCCAGGTATAGGTTTTGCGAAAACACGTGAAGAAGAAAATGAAGTGATGGCTCGACTTGATGAATTAGTAGCTACAGAATATCCGGTATTACTTGCGACTAGTCGTAAAAGGTTTATTAAGGAAATGATAGGTAAAGATACCAAACCTTTAGAGAGGGATGAAGCTACAGCATCAACAACTGCCTATGGTATAATGAAGGGCGTTAAAGCTGTCAGAGTTCACCATGTCGAACTCAACGCTCGAATTGCACAAGGTATGGACTTTTTAAAGGAGAATGAAAATGAAAGACATCATATTTCTTAATGGAATGCGTTTTTACGGATATCATGGGGCATTGTCAGCTGAAAATGAAATAGGACAAATATTTGTTGTAGATCTCACTTTAAAAGTTGATTTGAAAGACGCTGGTAAGTCAGATGATGTAAAGGATACAGTCCATTATGGAGAAGTGTTTGAAGATGTAAAATCTATTGTTGAGGGTGAGCCTTCGAATTTACTCGAGCATCTAGCTGAACGTATTGCAAAACGTATAAATTCACACTATAATCGTGTAATGGAAACAAAAGTTAGAATCACTAAAGAGAACCCACCTATACCTGGTCACTACGATGGAGTAGGTATTGAAATAGTGAGGGAGAGTCATTAAATGATTAAAGCATATTTAGGTTTGGGAAGTAATATAGGCGACAGAGAGCAACAATTAAAGCAAGCTATTCAAATCTTAAATCAATACGAAAATATTGATGTTACAGATATATCCCCTATATATGAAACAGATCCAGTAGGGTATACCGATCAGCCTAAATTTTTAAATTTATGTATAGAAATTGAAACAACATTAACAGCAAGACAATTGTTAACATGTTGTTTAGATACAGAACAAGAACTTCATCGTGTTAGAAAAATTAGATGGGGACCTCGTACATTAGATATAGATATATTATTATATGGAAATAACATTATAGAAGAGAATGATTTGGTAGTACCTCATCCTAGAATGGTTGAGCGTGCTTTTGTATTGATTCCATTGAACGACATTGCCTCTAAACAAATTGAACCTCGCTCTAATAAAACGATTGGGTCAATAGTCACTGAGGATAATACAGTTAAAAAGTACAAAGAATAAATTGAAAAAGCATTTATTTTATAATGGATTTAAACTCATGCGTTAGGATAAAGTAAAAATTCCTTTATAACATCTTTATGGTTTAGTAGAATTGAAAGGTAACTATATTGACGTTATGTTATAGAAAAGGGAAATATGCTTTTAGTATCTTAAAAGTGCTAAAATAATTTTTGGAATTAAAAACATTGTATCAAGTATCAATAGAACAACAAATGGTTGCTAATTTATAATATTTCCAACTAGAACGTATAAAATAATTAACTGAAAACAAGAAACCTAAAGGAGAGAAAGTTATGTCAGAAGAAATGAATGACCAAATGCAGGTCCGTCGACAAAAATTACAAGAATTAAGAGATTTAGGAATTGATCCATTTGGTCAAAGATATGATCGTTCTGCATCAGCATCTGAGCTAAAAACAGATTGGGACGAATTCTCAAAAGAAGAATTACATGAAAAAGAAGAACAAAGCCATGTAGCTATAGCTGGACGCATTATGACTAAACGTGGTAAAGGTAAAGCGGGATTTGCACATGTTCAAGATTTATCAGGGCAAATCCAAATCTATGTAAGAAAAGATCAAGTTGGAGATGAACAATTTGATTTATGGAAAAACGCTGACTTAGGAGACATTGTTGGTGTTGAAGGTGTAATGTTCAAAACTAATACTGGTGAATTATCAGTAAAAGCTAAATCATTTACTTTATTAACTAAAGCTTTAAGACCATTACCTGATAAATTCCATGGATTGCAAGATATTGAGCAACGTTACCGTCAACGTTACTTAGATTTAATCACTAACCAAGATAGTACGCGTACATTTATTAATCGTAGTAAGATTATTCAAGAAATGCGTAATTACTTAAACAAACAAGGTTTCTTAGAAGTAGAAACGCCTATGATGCACCAAATTGCTGGTGGTGCTGCTGCTAGACCATTTGTTACTCATCACAATGCATTAGATGCTACTTTATATATGCGTATTGCTATCGAACTACATTTAAAACGATTAATTGTAGGTGGACTAGAAAAAGTATACGAAATCGGACGTGTATTCCGTAACGAAGGTGTATCTACACGACATAATCCAGAATTCACAATGATTGAATTATATGAGGCATATGCAGATTATCATGACATTATGGACCTAACAGAATCAATGGTTAGACACATTGCACAAGAAGTGCTTGGTTCAGCTAAAGTTCAATATAATGGTACTGAAATCGACTTAGAGTCTTCTTGGACAAGATTGCACATTGTTGATGCAGTTAAAGAAGCTACTGGCGTAAACTTTTATGAAGTTAAATCAGATGAAGAAGCTAAAGCACTAGCTAAAGAACATGGTATTGAAATTACTGAAAACATGAAGTATGGTCACATATTAAATGAATTCTTTGAACAAAAAGTAGAAGAAACATTAATTCAACCAACGTTTATATACGGTCATCCAATTGATATTTCACCGTTGGCTAAAAAGAATCCGGAAGATCCAAGATTTACAGACAGATTCGAGCTATTCATTGTAGGTAGAGAACATGCCAATGCATTCACTGAGTTAAATGATCCTATCGATCAAAAAGAAAGATTTGAAGCTCAATTAGTTGAAAAAGAACAAGGTAATGATGAAGCGCATGAAATGGATGAAGACTATATTGAAGCATTAGAATATGGTATGCCTCCAACAGGTGGTTTAGGAATCGGAATTGATAGATTGGTTATGCTATTAACTGATTCTCCATCAATTAGAGATGTATTATTATTCCCATATATGAGACAAAAATAAATGATTTCTATATAAGCACTAATCACTCAGGTGGTTAGTGCTTTTGTTTTATTATAAAAATGAAAAATAATGATTAAACAATTTGTTACCTTTAGTTTGAAAAAGTAACAAATTTATTGATGGAAAGTAATAATACCTATAGTTTAGTGAGTAGAGATGTGATAGAATAATTCAAGTGGAAAAGTTGAACGGACTTAATTCTAAGTTTTTTAAAAAACTTGAAACAAACCATTGACTTTATAAAACAAATGAAGTAATATATAAAAGTCGTCAAAAACACAGAGGAAGTAAAGAGAATGTAAAATTCTTTTTAATAAAGTGTAAAATTGACTATTGAAATCAATCAAACAAACGTTTATCATTAATAAAGTAAGTTAATTTGTCTGGTGACAATAGCAAAGAGGTCACACCTGTTCCCATGCCGAACACAGAAGTTAAGCTCTTTAGCGCCGATGGTAGTCGGACTAACGTTCCGCTAGAGTAGGACGTTGCCAGGCAATAGATAACAGGAGAATTAGCTCAGCTGGGAGAGCATCTGCCTTACAAGCAGAGGGTCGGCGGTTCGAACCCGTCATTCTCCACCATTTAATTGCCGGCCTAGCTCAACTGGTAGAGCAACTGACTTGTAATCAGTAGGTTGGGGGTTCAAGTCCTCTGGCCGGCACCAT
>NZ_JAUOQO010000214.1:0-292 GCF_030547725.1 Staphylococcus pasteuri
TGTACATAACTACACGCAAGTCGATTTCCACTAATATGCTAATTGCTGGCGGTATCATCGTTGGTTCGGGTATAGGCATCATGCATTACACAGGCATGCAAGCTATACAAATGGGCCCATTAATGCGCTATGACCCCGTTTGGTTTTGCCTATCCGTACTCGTCGCTGTTTTATTAGCCATAGCCGCGTTAATAACTCAATTTAAGTTGCGAAAGTTAATCAAGCACCATTCTTTTAGGGTAGTGGTTAGTGGTTGCATCATGGGAGCCGCTATCTCGTGTATGCACTACTT
>NZ_JAUOQO010000215.1:0-290 GCF_030547725.1 Staphylococcus pasteuri
CTATCGGCGTCTGTATTTGCACTGGGCAAATTGGCTTTCATCGCATCTAGCGCTGCCTTAGTTCTAGCACGTAGTAAGGGTCTGTCGCTGCGAAGCGCTGTTGCCGCCACTTTTGCTTCATCTGCATTAGTGGGTCTAACGTCAGTACCATAGACATCGGCCATCATTACCGCATAGCCCATTTCTGCTATTTTTTTTGCCTTAGTTAACGAGCCTTCGGTGGGGCCCATCCAATTTGGAACCATCAGAATAGCCGGTAGCCCCTTCTTCGCATCATCAAATACTAAGGT
>NZ_JAUOQO010000216.1:0-290 GCF_030547725.1 Staphylococcus pasteuri
GCGTAATAGTAACGATACCCACGCCCACATAACAGACCAGTATTTTCAGAGAAAAGGGCAACACACTCTAATCCATATTGCTTCAATTCTCTATACATTTTTGCAACTTTATATGCAGACCATTCAAATTCTTTCATTATGCTTTTCTTTGTCGGGCAAAAATCAGACAAATTCCAAGCATAAATGTATAGTATCATTTTTTCGTGGTCGTTTAATCCTTCATAGTTCAACTTACCCTTTTCTCTAATACTGTCTGTTCCGCCACCCCATTCAGTAGGATAGTCCCATTC
>NZ_JAUOQO010000217.1:0-290 GCF_030547725.1 Staphylococcus pasteuri
TCTAAGTTGAGTAGCTTTTTGCTTAAGCTTAAGTGGTAATTAAAGATCCTATTTAAGCGCAATATGTCGGTCTTTTGTCGAGTAATAGTGCTGAGTAACTGGTCGTCACCATGATCGCTAAGTTGTTCTTCTAGCTCACTGAGTTGATCTTCAAATGCCAATAGCTGATTCAAATACAAGGTTGATGCACTGTGCATAATGCGGCTAGCTAAGCTGAGCGGGTGCTGAAGATACTTGTGAAAGTTCTGCGTGAGTAAGTTTTCTATACCTTGTGACTGCCCTTGATGCAG
>NZ_JAUOQO010000218.1:0-290 GCF_030547725.1 Staphylococcus pasteuri
CCTATGAAGTTAGTGTTTACGACCCAATCATTGAATGTACAACTGATAACGAGAAAGCAAAATTAGCACGTCAGAAAAACCCTAGGCGCTATGAGTTAAACGATGCCAATTGGGATCTCGAAAAGAAAAAAGAAGTAAACTTTGATGAATTACCGGGTTTCAACGAAACGTACAATGCTACATTTATGGTAGATCAAGTTGTCAATTTGTTAGATGTAGATGTTGGCGGTCAAGAAGTAATTTACATAGGCAAAACAGAGCAAGATGATTTTAATAGACTGTCTGCTCAC
>NZ_JAUOQO010000219.1:0-290 GCF_030547725.1 Staphylococcus pasteuri
CTGCTGTAGGTGATATTGGTGCACTCGCGCTGAGGAACGTAAAAAAATCGCGAATTTTCAGGCGGTTTGCTGCCAAAGGTCCGCCAAGGGATGTTTCCGAACCGGTACAATCTTCCTATAGTTAGCTGTGCGGCAATGAACGCGCGAACCGTTTCAAGGGGGATGGCGCAGATGATCAGATCGGAACTGATCCAGAAACTTGCGGATGAAAACCCGCATCTTTATCAACGGGATGTGGAGCGTATCGTAAACACGATATTCGAAGAGATCACCGACGCGATGTCGCGTGG
>NZ_JAUOQO010000220.1:0-290 GCF_030547725.1 Staphylococcus pasteuri
CAAAATCTTAACGAGGCCGGAATTCGGGGCTGGATTCGGATTGTTTAACGCCTATAGTGTTCGATGGCGTTCCGGGTTACAGATGGCGTCACGCCTGATCGCGCCCGACACCCACGCCGCCCGCCCGACCCTCCCTCCTCCCGCCGCGTCCGTAGAGGTCGAAACTGCATGATTGGGACGACGCTCCGTCGCTGTCTCGCGACCCTGGTCGGCACGTTGGTCGCATCCGGCGCGATGGCGAGGGCCGATGACGCCGCATTGGGTTCGTTCGGCGAGAACGTCGCCCCGGT
>NZ_JAUOQO010000221.1:0-289 GCF_030547725.1 Staphylococcus pasteuri
CCTCATTGTTTCCATCATCTTCGATTAATGCTGAATGTTACAAGCTTAACGATTTAGATTTGATGTTCAATCTGTCTGGCAGCTTTGATAAAAAGTCAGATGAAAAAACCGTTGTTTATGAAGGTTTCTCTGGCGTTTACGGGAACAGCTACATTGTTAATTATTTTAAAAGGCTGGTTGAAACCAAGCGTTAAACAGTTTGAATTTGAAACCCGTCAACGATGTATGAGCAAACTACTTTACAGCCGGATCAGGAGCTCAGCTCTCCCGGCTCCACTTGAGACTCTTT
>NZ_JAUOQO010000222.1:0-289 GCF_030547725.1 Staphylococcus pasteuri
GGATACAACAAAACTGATAACGATAACTAACGCTGACCAAAACAGCCCTTCAGGTAACAGTGCGTTTAGTAAAGCCACCGGTAACGCCGACACTAGCATAATTGTTAAAACAGGTAACACACTAAACCGCAGAAAACTCGATATAGGAAACCCCGTAAGCTTGTTGACTAAATACAGTCGAACACCAAACATTAGTATATTTGCTGATATAGCCACAATAAAAACGCTATAAGCAGCACCGCCTGCAGCAATTGCGGCCCATGCAGCGAAAAAAATCCCAACCTGAATG
>NZ_JAUOQO010000223.1:0-289 GCF_030547725.1 Staphylococcus pasteuri
GTATGATGGAGCGAATGATCGCAAGCTGTTGGAAGTGTCGCAGGTCGGCATTGCCTTTGCGCGTCGGTCGCTGTTGCAGGGCCAGATCCAGCCGAGTTCGGTCTCTGTGTCTGGTGTGTTCCTTCAGCTGAACCGAACCCCGACGGGGGAATTCGATCTCGCGTTTGGGGATGGGTTGGGGCAGACCGGGCTTGGCGTCAACGGGCTGATTGCGCAGATTGATGAAATCGTATTTCAGCCCCGGTTCTCTGCCTTGCGAACCGTTGACGTCAATGCGGTGACATTGGCC
>NZ_JAUOQO010000224.1:0-289 GCF_030547725.1 Staphylococcus pasteuri
GTTCTAAACCTAACTAGGGATCAGCTTTTAGAAGAAGGCATTTTCATCAAGCAAGGCAAAACCAGTAAAGCTCAAATCAAAAGGTGGTCAGATAGGCTTCGTAGCGCAATAGATACAGCGCTTAGCTTCCAGAGAGTCAAAAATCTAAAGTACGTTATGGCTGTAGAGACCGGTGAGCACTTAACGGGACACAAACTTAGGCAGTGGTACAGAGAAGCTAAGCGTGAAGCTGAAAAGAACAACCCACACCTATCTTTTGATTTCACCTTTCACGACATCAAAGCAAAGG
>NZ_JAUOQO010000225.1:0-289 GCF_030547725.1 Staphylococcus pasteuri
GCGCGGTAAATCCGGGGAACACGATGTTTCCCGATATCGCGCGCACGCCGTCGGTGGCATCCAGATCCGCCGCTTCGCTATGGGACCGTTGGCCATTCCACAGAATGCAGGGCCGCAGAACCGCCCCGCTGTCGTCCAGCAGCGTCGCGCCGTGCATCTGGCCGGCCACGCCGATGCCGCGCAATTCTGCAAAACCGGGACAGCCGGCACGCAGCTCTGCGATGGCAGCCTCCAACGCGGCAATCCAATCCGCCGGGTCCTGTTCCGACCAACCGGGATGGGGATGTGC
>NZ_JAUOQO010000226.1:0-289 GCF_030547725.1 Staphylococcus pasteuri
GAATACGTAAGCTAGAAATAAAAAAGGACGTAGCAAGGCTACGTCCAACACTCAAATACACAGATTATGAAATACTAAACAATCGGAGAACCGGTGTTTACCACCAAGATTCGAACATTGCACCTAAAGCTAAGGTATCTTGTTTTGCGGCTATAGCTTCGTTACTGCGAACTTCGTTATCGGCTTGCCCTGCTGTTGCATAAAAGCGCAACATTGGACGAGCATTACCAAAGGCATTAACGACCACATTTTGAGAAAGCGTTACTTTCCAAGCGGTATTCTTACCACC
>NZ_JAUOQO010000227.1:0-288 GCF_030547725.1 Staphylococcus pasteuri
GTCAGATAATTTATTGAGCGGTTGGGAACTCCCATCGTCAATAACTATAAGCTCAAACTCACCCTTTGAGTAATCAAGCTTGGCGTAAGAAGCTAGTGCCAAGTTCAGCAATACTGGGTCATCTTTAATAATAATTACAATTGAAAAGTTCATATAAACTAACTACAAAGCCTACAAGTCAGTTTTTATTATAGGCTTTTTACAATTTCTTGAAAGCGCTTTCTTTGGGGTGTAATGTGTAGAGTATATTCACAAGTAAGGAGAAATTTAGTTGGTTCAGCCTCTTTG
>NZ_JAUOQO010000228.1:0-288 GCF_030547725.1 Staphylococcus pasteuri
TCCCACAGCCCCTCCCTGGCCGGATCCATCGTCGTCTTGTCTTGACTCAGTGGGAAGAGAAGTACAGTTTGGGCCACAACATGCAGCCACCCCACACCAGCCCTCCTAGGCCTGCGTGTAGCCTGCAGCACTGGAACCCCATTGTGGCCTCCGGTTAGGAAAGCACGGATTCTTGATTCATTGCACTGTTGAGGTTTTCTGTGTCTGCTGCCACCGGTCTCCTTCTTAAGCCCCTTTTGGTAAAATCAGCAACAGATTTTTCTGTTTTCCCAAGCTGGGGCTTTCAGC
>NZ_JAUOQO010000229.1:0-287 GCF_030547725.1 Staphylococcus pasteuri
GAACAAAAAGCTGCCGCTAAAGACGAAGTCAATCGCCTTAAAGAACAAGCGCTTAAAGATATCGATAATGCGAAGGATTTAAACGGCATTGAGGAAGCTAAGTCAAAAGCACAAGATACAATCAACCAATTTGATCCAAATCAATTTACGATTGATCAAGCCAAAGACAAAGCGAAACAAGCTATCGAAGACGCAGCTAACAACAAACTTAAAGAAATTGATAATAATCCTGACTTAACGCCAGAACAAAAAGCTGCTGCTAAAAACGAAGTCAATCGCCTTAAAGA
>NZ_JAUOQO010000230.1:0-287 GCF_030547725.1 Staphylococcus pasteuri
TCCCTACCCCGCGCTTTTTTTGTGACTTTTGAGCTGAACACCACATCACCGTACTGCGCCTCTAAGCTTCCGCTAAACCATTCATTCATCGGAGATATAGTAAAACCCTGTGTTGTGACTGCCATTGATATAGCTACGGTTAAATTGCCCGCTATCTTTAAATAGGGTAATGGTACCACTTTAAGCTCTTTACCCATCGTTTCATCTTGAGCGCATTGAACCACATTATAGGTGTAAGCGTTCTTGAGGTGATCGCCGTGCACGTAATCAATTACTTTCTTTAAGAC
>NZ_JAUOQO010000231.1:0-287 GCF_030547725.1 Staphylococcus pasteuri
CACCAGGGAAACCGAAAAGAGCATAGAACTAATTTCTTCTTGAGAAGTGTCAAGTAATTTACCCATGACATATTTTAATAATTTTTTTATAGAATTTTTGACAGCTTTTATGCTTATTGATTTATTTAGGTCTCCTTTTAACTGAGTTACTAACTTTTTTCTTTCTTTTTTTTTGTCTTTTTAGCTGAATTGGTTTTATTGATTTCCATTTGCCTAGATAGTCACCTCTTTCATCTAGTTGTTAAAACTTTATTAGAAGAGAGCTGTACAAAGTTCCTGTTTATAGT
>NZ_JAUOQO010000232.1:0-287 GCF_030547725.1 Staphylococcus pasteuri
GAATAACATTATTTCGGTTGCGATCATTATTATTCCAGGTACTGCACAGTCGGCCGTTTATGGATTGATTGATCTTTTCCAATCAGCCAATCGAATATTAAGCGAGATGCAGCCTGATACTAATGTCGCGTTCAAAATAAGCCGCTGGAAAGTCGAAAAAGAATGTTTAGTCAGTCTGGATGACAGCTGTTCTCCTTTGTTAGTGATAATACCGCCTGTGCTTGAAGGGCAAGCTTACTTAGATAAGCAAGGCGACTTATGTCGCCAATTAAGTACGTGGCACCAAC
>NZ_JAUOQO010000233.1:0-287 GCF_030547725.1 Staphylococcus pasteuri
GGGTTTATCTCGCGACAAAGTTGTGATGGTGTTTGTTATGCAAGGTGCTTGGAGTGGCTGTATAGGCGCGGGGGTAGGGGCGCTAAGTGGTTGGTGGCTGAGCAATAACATTAACATGGTTATGTCGGGAATCGGTTTGAACTTTGCGGCTAATTTAGGCGGCGCAGGTTTACCTGTATTACAACGTAGCGACCAAATTATCTTTATTACGGTTGCTGCCATGCTGTTAAGCATTGTAGCTACCATTTATCCCGCTTGGCGAGCCAGCAAAATTCACCCTGCAGAGG
>NZ_JAUOQO010000234.1:0-287 GCF_030547725.1 Staphylococcus pasteuri
CAGCTAAGCCTTGAACAATCGCTTGAGACTCTGGCGGCAAACTTTCTACCTGCAGCTCACTAATAAACACCTTTGGAACAGTGGGGTCATCGTGTTCAAAATGTGCAGCATCCAAGTGTTTATTGGCAAAATGATATTCCCCACCCTTTCGATAACCCATAGCGATTAAATGCTTAGCAAAGGCATCAACACCGGTATTAGGTAAATTAAAGGTACGCACTGCAATGTGATCATTCACTACCTCAGCACCTTTACCGAGTAGCTGATGAATAGAGTCAGCACTAGGT
>NZ_JAUOQO010000235.1:0-287 GCF_030547725.1 Staphylococcus pasteuri
CACCTGCTCAGCCTGTTTAGCCATTACCGTAAAGGTATGTGCGGTGGTGTTTTCTGCCGGAGAAAGCAGTGGGTGTGGTGGCGTTAAATCAAACTCGCCAAGCTCGGCGCTGGCGGCTTCTTGCTCGGATAATATTCGCCCTTTTACAGTGGTTGAGCCGGAACAATAATAAGCGCTGTTGAACCACTCCCACAGATAAGAGCCAGTAACCTTCCCATCGAGTATTTCACCTGTAGCCGAAACATGACTTAATTCCCCACCATCAATCCGAACACTAGGTGCAGACC
>NZ_JAUOQO010000236.1:0-287 GCF_030547725.1 Staphylococcus pasteuri
CGCGTGCCGAGCTGTTTTCATTAGCCGTTATTACCTATTTCATGCTGTGTGGGCGCTACCCTTATGGCACCAAAGTGGCGGGCGCAAAAAGCCAGGCCGCGCAAAGGCGCTTGGTTTATCAGTCGGTACTCGACACCGACAGTGAAATACCCGTTTGGATTGATGATGCTTTAGAAAAAGCGTTGCAGGTGAATCGCCTTAAGCGGTATGAGCAAATTACCGAGTTTTTGTGCGATTTACGCCAGCCCAATAAAGCTTTTTTAAACAAAACTCGCGCGCCGCTAGTG
>NZ_JAUOQO010000237.1:0-287 GCF_030547725.1 Staphylococcus pasteuri
GATTATAGAGAATCACTGGCTAAAACTTCAACAATTATTTATAGGCCATACAAATAAGCGAATTGGGGCGATAATTTGAGGCTTGAGTTTGATCAGTTTCTATCAAGCTAGCCCCGCTCAATAAAACATGCCTTCAACATAGATGCCTACGCGGTAGTATTGCTCTTATCTTTTTGCTGCTTTCTCACAGTGAATTCGCGACTCTCCTTTTCCTTGAGGTCTGCATCTTTCTATCATGAGTTTTTTGTCATTTTGGTTTTTAAGTCGCTGAATCAACAAGGTTTAAG
>NZ_JAUOQO010000238.1:0-286 GCF_030547725.1 Staphylococcus pasteuri
GCCCAAGAAGAACAAGCAAGTGAAATCTCGCTAGATGATAGTGAAATGGCTGCCCTAGACGCTTTTGAATCTGATGATTTAGTGCCCTCTATTGAAGAAGACGAGCCTGCTCAAGAAGATCCTGACGCCATCATTAGTGCAGACGATTTAGCTGCTGCGCTTAGTATGGAAGATGATCAAGATTTGTTTGACGTTAACGACGCCGAGCAGCTTGACGAGGCCGCTGAGTTATCTTTTGAGGATGCATTAAAACAACAGCAAGAAATGGAAGCTGAGCTTTCTGAAG
>NZ_JAUOQO010000239.1:0-286 GCF_030547725.1 Staphylococcus pasteuri
GTAGTTATACCTTACGGTTATATAGTTATGTGATCGACACTCTAACCCAGTTTTTAAACTGGGTTTTTTAATGGTTTTTTTTAACTATTTTCTTCATTAATGAGCAGCGTTAGCGTTGAGAGTTCTTTTTGAACAATTGCGAGATTTTTTTTAATATTTTCTTCGTTAATGAGTAGTGCTAATTTTGTATTTTTAAGTACATCGGGCAGGGTGTTGAATTGGTTTATTTTTGAAGTGTTGCTTTCAAAGTCGCATATAGATTCGTGGTTGCTACAAAACACAGTGT
>NZ_JAUOQO010000014.1:0-35224 GCF_030547725.1 Staphylococcus pasteuri
GTAAATAAAGAAGCCAGTAAATGAATTTGTTAAAACTCATTTACTGGCTATTTCTCTAGGGTTTATGTCCCAGACTCTTATTTTTATTTATTATTTATCATTTTCATCATAAACCAGATGTTCAAACGATTCTCTAACCTGTGGTACAGACATTCCTACTACCACTTGAACACTTTTACCACTTTTAACTAGACCGTGAGCCATTTGATTATGTGTAAAATAACTACTATCTTCTACTTTATTTTCATCTTTCACAGTTAAACGTAATCGAGTTGTACAGTTAGTCACATCTTTAATGTTCTCTTTACCGCCTAAACCATCTAAATAATATGCTGCTTTATCATCATACTCATTCCCAGTTGACGTATGTTTTGTAGCATCTTCTTGTCCTTTTTTCTCTTTATAATCTTGTTTAGAGAATAGTTTAACTTCTTCTTCATTTTTGCGTCGTCCAGGTAATGGAATATCAAATTTTAATATTAAGAATCTGAATAAAACATAATATATACCTACGAATATAAGTCCTATTACCACTTGAATCACATACGTCATCCAGTGTTCTTTACCAAGTGGTATCCAATTAGTAGCTAAGAAATCTAGGACGCCACCACCCATATTACCAACTAAACCGAAACCGTACATAATTGTATCCATTGTTGCAGCTAACAATGCGTGTAATACGAATAAGAATGGTGCGATAAATAAGAATGTAAATTCTAAAGGTTCAGTAATACCTGCTACAACAGCTGTTAATGTTGCAGGTATTAATAAAGCTGCTACTTTTTTACGGTTTTCTTTAGGTGTTGTTGAATACATAGCTAATGCAATACCTAAACAACCAAATACTTTACCATTTCCTTGTAGCATAAAGCCATATGGAAATTGTTCTTTTAATGGTTTACTGCTTTCGGCAAATTGATTTAAATGTTGTAACCATTCCGCTTTAAGTCCATGATTCACGACTACTGGTCCAACTTCAATTGGTGCATAAATAAAGTGATGTAAGCCAGTAGGTATTAATACCCTTTCTAAGAAGTGGTATAACCATACTCCTACATAGCCTGAACCAATAATAAAATGTTGGATAGATGCAATACCATTTTGAATAGTTGGCCATACTACGCAAGTAATTGCAGCAACAGGTAACATCACAAAGAAAGAAATCGTTACTACAAATGTTAGACCTTGGAACACACCTAACATTTCTGGTAAACGTTTACTATAGTAGCGATTATGTATCCAAGTAATGATCCCTGAAATGATAATACCACCTAAAATATTAGTATCTAATGTCTCGATACCCGCTATTGCTTTTAATCCAGTAACATTTTCTACACCTTTTTCCAAGTTAGCACCAAATGTATGTGGCCACTGCGTTAATATCGCATTGATAAATGTATTAAACATTAAATAGCCCATTAATGCTGCTAGTGCGGCATGACCTGGTGCTTTTTTAGCTAATGATAGTGGTAATCCTACTACAAATACGATTTCCATATGATTGAAAATAACCCAACCACCAGATTCTATCACTGACCAAAATTTAAACCAAAACGTATGTTGATCTGCTAAACCACCCATTATAGTAGGATTTTTAAATAAAGTTGCAAATCCAAGGACAATACCAAAGAAAGCAAACATTAATACCGGCACAATCATTGCGCTACCAAATCGTTTGATTGCATTCATTATAATAACCTCCACATCCCAATGTCGTTTTATTCGTATCAAACCTCGTATTTATAAACAAGGTGTCACCGAAATATCTTATATCTAATATATAGTAAACGCTTACATACTCTCAATGTCATTGACGAATTTTGAAAGTATTTTGTATAATCAGATTATGTTTTCATATGATGAAAATTTTTTCAACATTAATAAACGAGGTGTCATCATGATTTTAGATGAACGAGTTAATATGAATTTTAATCAACTTAATGACAACGATTTGCAAATTGCACATTTCGTTAATAACCATATAGATTTATGTAAAAATTTAAAAATACAAGACTTATCTCAACACACACATGCATCTAATGCGACTATTCACCGCTTCACGCGTAAATTGGGGTTTGATGGTTATAGTGATTTCAAATCATTTTTGAAGTTTGAAAGTGAAAAGAAAAATCAGTTACCATCTGACTCTATTGAATCTTTTAGACAAGAAATTGAAAATACATTTAGTTATTTAGATAGAATTGATTATGAGTTATTAACAAATAAAATGAACGAGGCTGGAACAATATACTTATATGGTACAGGGCGAGCACAAATGAATGTGGCTGAAGAAGCACAACGTATCTTATTAACTATGCACAAAAATATTATTATTCTCCATGATGTTCATGAATTAAAGATGGTTTTAAACAAAACAGTGCCTCAAGACCTGTTCTTCATCATTTCTTTATCAGGCGAAACATTTCAACTGAAAGAAGTAACTCAGCTATTAAAATTACGCCAAAAATACTTTATATCAGTAACAACGATGAAAGATAATACATTAGCCCAGCAAGCCGATTATAATGTTTATGTATCTAGTAATACTTTTTATTTAAATGATGGCACTGATTATTCTAGTTTTATCAGTTATCATATTTTCTTTGAAACATTACTTCGAAAATACAATGAACGTAAAGAAAAAGAAGAACTCAAATAAAAAAACGCAAGCATCGGTAACCTAAATGTTTAGGTTAAACCAATTTGCTTGCGTCTTTTTAATTATTTTTTTGTTCTTCAATTTCTTCTAATACAGTATTCATTTTATCAAACATTAATTCGAAACCATGTGCTGTAGAGTCATGATATTCTTTCTTTTTCTGTTTGTACTCAAGATTAGTCAATCTTCTTTCACGTTCAATATAAGATTGGTAATAGAAAAACATTTGTGTGCCACCTGATTCACGTTCGAAGAATTCAACTTCAATAATATCTTCTTCGTTACTTAATCCAGGCATACCAATAGTCATTTTGACAAATTCATCCATCACTAATTCTTCATAAGTACCTTCAATAATATTTTGCTTACCATTTCTACTATCTACAATGCGGTACTTACCGCCTTCTTGAACGTCAGCTTCAAATGATTTATTAGTACGTTTAGACGTCATAAACCATTGTTTTAAAATATCTTCTTTTGTCCAAGCTTCATAAATAGTTTCAGGTGAATATTTAAATAAACGTTCAATATCAATTTCTACATATTCATTTTCCACATTATACTTTGCCACTATATGTCACCTACTTTCACTCTTATTTCTATTCTAACGTATTTACTCAAACTTCCAAACATTTATCCTTAAAAATGCTTAATCTTTGATACATTTAATCTAATTTACCATTAAACTCTATTATTTAAACATCTCTATATAGAAACTAAAGATAACATTATTTTCATATCAATCATTTAAAAATCCGAGACTTAGTTTAGTCTCAGATTTATATTAAAATATGATTCATTAGTCAACATTTACGCTATCTTTTTTTTAATTTCGGATAACCAAAGATGATTGCTATTAATCCACAAATACCTAACATAATCGGATAAATACTATAAGGTACTAGTAAAAATGGTGAAATGCCTGCTACACCAGCAGCAGAAATAACTTGTGGACTATATGGTAATAACCCTTGGAAACAACCTCCAAATATATCTAATATACTTGCTGATTTACGTGGATCAACATCATATTCATCAGCAATATTTTTGGCTAATGGTCCTGACATAATAATTGAAATCGTATTATTAGCAGTTGATATATCTGCAACACTGACTAAACTAGCAATACCTAATTCCGCGCCTCGTTTAGATCTTACTCTGTCTCTAACGAAATTGAGCAACCAATCAATCCCGCCATTATGTTGTATCAGACCGACTAAACCACCAATAAGTAAAGCAATCATTGCAATATCTTCCATTCCGATAATACCTTTGGATACTGCATTCAATAAACCTTTCCATCCGAAAGAGCCGTCGATAAGGCCAATCATTCCAGATAAAACTGTCCCACCAATCAGAACAATAATAACATTAACGCCCACTAGTGCTAATATCAGTACAAGTAAGTACGGAATGACTTTAACTAATTGGAAATCATAACTTTTAGTATGATCCATGGAAATTCCATTCGTTAATAAAAATAGAATAATAATTGTTAAAATCGCACCTGGTAATACAATTCTAAAATTGACTTTAAATTTATCTTTCATCTTTGTATGTTGCGTACGTACTGCTGCAATCGTTGTATCTGAAATCATAGAAAGGTTATCTCCGAACATCGCACCGCCAACTACTGTTGCCATTGCTAGTGCTGCTGATACGTCAGTAGCTTGTGCAAAACCAAATCCAACAGGCGCAATCGCTGCAACTGTTCCAACTGAAGTACCCATAGAAATAGAAACAAACATACAAATGATAAATAAACCTACAATGATTAAGTTTTCAGGAATAAGTGACAAACCAAGATTAACAGTTGAACTCACGCCTCCCATTTTCTCTGTAGTCGTTGAGAAAGCGCCTGCCAAAATAAATATAAGCATCATCAAAATAATATTTGAATGTCCTGCGCCTTTAGTAAACACTTCAACTTTTGTAGCAAATTTTTCTTTACGATTCATTAACAAAGCTACGATAACAGTTATTGTAATCGCTACATTTAAAGGCATAGTGGTGAAATCTCCTGAAATAATACCTACACCTAAAAATAACAACATAAATAATAATAAAGGAAATAACGCCCAAGCATTACCCTTCTTAGTTTTTTCCATAATTAGACCTACTTCCTATATTAATAAAAAATACCTCTTTTCTAATTATTTAAGAAAAGAGGTTTGCCTTCAATTACTATCCCCTTATCTTCAAACCTCAATTGGTTTCTGGAATTGGCACATGATTATATGTTGCCGAAGCTTCATAGGGCCAGTCCCTCCACTTCTCTAGATAAGTGATTTGCATTTAAATTTTACGTTACAAGATAATTCCAATAACGTCAATCATAAATTATAATTTCGTCGTAAAGTATTTATCATAGATAATTAATCCTATTGCTACTAATAATAGTAATCCAACGGCTATACCAAAGACAATCCACCATTTTAGATAAAGTGAGATTATCATAGCTATAATAGAAATAATGGTAACGATTATGGCTACTATTTTAAGTTGACGTTCAAGTTTTTCAGAAATGACTTTATACTCATGATTAGATTTTTTTAACGTTTGTTCATCGATTTTTAATTTAGTTTCTAAAAAGTAAATGAATGAAGATGCTAATAATAATAGTAAAAACCCAATCCAAGGGTTTGCGCTTTGTAATAAAGCTACTGAAGCAAAACCTATATAAAAAATCCCTGCAATACAACCTAATAATCGATCTATGATTGGACTAATCCATATCTTGTTATGTTTAATATTTCGATTTACAAAATATAAATTCTTCAATATATTGCTAATAACGAATATTGGTACTACTAAAAAGAAAAACCATTTAAATGATGGGAAGAATGGAATAAAACTTATACCTATAACTAATGCAATAAAAGGAATTAATCTAATGATTTGATCTTTATTCATATAGTGTGCTCCTTTATATTTAAAAGATATTTATACAACTAACTAATCACTTTCCCCTATTATTTCTGATTACTGTAATTAAAGTTAAAGCACTTTACATAATTTTATTATTTATTTTGTATTGTAATTATACATTATTCGCATTTAATTTCCAAATTCATTTTGAATTTATTTAATTTAAACTATATGTTAAACATAAAAAAGTCGATAAAGCATCTTAGCTTTATCGACTTAAATTTCAATTATCCATTTAAAATTTCTAATCTATTTGAATGCCGCCTGTGACACCAAACACTTGTCCAGTTGTATAACTAGATTCTTCTGCAGCTAGTAAAACATAAGTACCAGATAATTCAACTGGTTGACCTGCTCTACCTAATGGGGTTTGTTGACCAAATTCAGGAATATTAGATTGTGGTTGGCCTCCTGTAATTTGTAATGGAGACCAGAATGGACCAGGTGCGACGCAGTTAACTCGGATACCTTTAGGACCAAGTTCTTCAGATAAACTTTTAGTTAGTGAAATAATCGCTGCTTTTGAAGCGGCATAGTCGTGTAATATTGGGCTTGGATTGTATCCTTGTACAGATGATGTTGTAGTAATTGATGCACCTGGTTGTAAATAATCAAGTGCTTTTTGAACTGTCCAAAAGATTGGGTATACGTTAGTTTCAAATGTTTCTGCGAATGATTGTGTATCAAATCCTTTAATGTCATCATGATATTGTTGATGACCTGCCACTAAAGTTACATTATCCAATCCACCTAATTGTTCATAGGCTTCTGCGACCATGTCATAGTTAAATTGTTCATTTCTAACATCACCAGGGATAAGCACTGCTTGTTGTCCTGCTTCTTCAATGACGTGTTTAACTTCTTGTGCATCTTTCTCTTCACTTGGAAGATAATTAATTGCGACATCTGCACCTTCTTTAGCATAGGCTATAGCTGCTGCACGTCCAATAGCTGAGTCGCCACCTGTGACTAACACTTTAAATCCTTTTAATCTGTCATGACCTATATATGATGTTTCACCACAATCTGGCTCTGGTGTTAAATCACTTTGCAAACCAGGGAGTGATTGTTCTTGTTTTTCATATTCAGTTGTTTTAAATTTATTTCTTGGATCTTGTGCTGACATTTCAAAATCATCTCCTAATATCTATATGTTCTGTTTATACCCAAGTATATCTACTCTCTAATCATTTTTAATTTTTCTAAAATTTAATTTAATAAAAAACACAGTTACTATTGATTTCTTTTTAAAATACAATAGCAACTGTGTTAATTTTATTGATTTAGTAATTTTTTAACTAACTCTACAAAATATGAAGGAACCTTTTCCAATATACGTTCATCCGGATCAAATAGAGGATGATGTAAATCATATTCACTGTTTGAACCAATAAATGCAAATACACCAGGATAAATTTCAGTGTAGCCTGAGAAATCTTCTCCGATTGTCAGTGGCAAGTCCATAATTGAAACATTATAACCAACTGTTTCTGCCACTTCAATTGCGGTCTCTGTTAACTGATCATCATTAATAACAGTACCAGGCAATCTAGTATATTGGCATTCTACTTCTATATTAAATGTCTTCGCTAGGCCACTCGCTATATCTTTCATTCTTTGTTCAATATAATCTCGATGTTCAGGTTTAAATGATCGCACAGTTCCTTGTACATATGCATGATCTGCAATAACGTTCCATGTATTCCCACATGAAATTTCTCCAATAGTAACAACTGCGCTATCAAACGCAGATAAATTTCTACTTACAATTGTTTGTAGACTATTGATAAGCTGTCCTAATGCTACAGTTGGATCATTTCCTTGTTCAGGTTTAGCAGCATGTGCCCCTTTACCTTTAATTTTAAATTCAAATCGGTCGACAGCAGAAGTAATTGCTCCTTTTTTAATAGCAAATTCGCCTATATCCATTGTAGGATAATTATGAAAGCCTAAGACCGCTTTGACTCCATCTAATGCTCCTGTTTTAACTATTTTTCGAGCACCATAACCTAATTCTTCAGCAGGTTGAAATATAATTCTTACACGTCCGTTTAATTCATTTTCTTGTGCTTTTAATTGAGTTGCCACACCTAAAATACTAGCCATATGTATATCATGACCACAAGCGTGCATAACGCCTTCATTAGTAGAAGTAAATTCATGTTCTACTTGTTCATTAATTGGTAGCGCATCTATGTCTGTTCTGACAGCTATTAATTGCTCGCCTTGACCTACTTCAGCAACTAATCCAGTATCTAATGGTAAATCTAATATGGTAATGTCGTGTGCTTCTAAAATACGTTTAAGTCGTTGTGTCGTTTCATATTCCTTTTCTGATAGTTCCGGAAATTGGTGAAAAGTCCTTCTCCAATTCACATAATCAGTATAATTAGTCATTTGTAACATCACCCTTCTTAAAGAGATAAAATATAATATAATAAATAATCGTGCCCACTATTACACCTATAGCTAAATTATTAGTCATAAGAATAAGTATGATAGTTAATAACATAATACTACTATGCATAATCGGCGCTTCTTTAATATGACTCACTGTACGTCTATCGAATGTATTAAGAGAAACTGTTACTAATACAACAGCTAGCACTACCATTGGAATTAAACCAACTATTGGCCCTAATAACACCATACATAATACTAATAAAATACCAGTCATTAATGTAGATAGCCGAGTTGTTGCGCCCATTTTATAATTAAATTTAGATTGTCCTACTAACCCACTAGAACCATAACCACCGACAATACCTACGATAATGTTAGAAATTCCTTGTCCTCTTATTTCTTTATCTTTATTAGATGTTGTGTTACTGATTGCATCCATCATATTCGCAGTTAAATTAGTTTGAATGACTGCAATCACTGACATCGTAAATGCATACTTAAATATAATCAACCAATCAAAAATTGTCATTGATGAATTTAGGGATGTTAATTGTGGCATTTTAAATTTAATATTAGCTAAATCGTGAACATACTGTAAATGTGGGTGAATCATTGTCGTTAATAACGTAATGATGATAATAGCTACTAATGGTGCAGGTATGGTTTGAATCCATTTTCCAGATAGATAAATCACTATAAAGGTTAAACACGCAACGATATATGTAGATAATGATACACCGAATATATATTTAATTTGAGTAGTTAATAGTAATATCCCCAATGCATTCATAAAGCCAATGACAACAGTTTTAGGGATATAATTAAGTAATTTATCTATATGACAAAAGCTATATATAATTAAAAGGACACCCATCATTATTGTTGCTAAAAATAAATAATGTGTGCCATATTGATTAACTAAAGGTGCACCTATAATAGATATGCCACTACTTGGACCTGAAACCATTGCAATTCTTTTTCCCAGTATACTCATTAAACACATCATTAACCCACAACTCATTAATCCAATTGAAGGTGGAACATGAACAATAAAAGAAAATGCTATAGTTACAGGTAATAAAGCTAACCCCATTAAAATACCGGAAAGTATGTTTTGTCGATATTGGCCTTGCCATTGTTTTAAGTATTGCGTTCGTACCAACATCATGTGTAGCCAACTCCTTATAAATTCATGTTAACACAATTGTCAAACTATTCTAATAAATGTACATTTTTTCTCTTATATATAAAAAGAACCGTGTCTTCATATCGACACGGTTCCACATGGTTAAATTATGAATGAATTAATCTAATGAAAATTCGTTATCAACAATGACTCTACCATCTTTGATAACTTTTTGTGCATGGTTAATACCAAAGTGATAAGGAATATATTCGTGGTTAGGTGCATTCCAAATAACGATATTGGCTTTGTCACCTTCATTAATTGTACCTGCATCTAAATCAATCGCTTTTGCTGCATTAACTGTAACAGCATTCCAAACTTCATTTGGAGATAGTTTTAATTTTAATGCAGCAATCGCCATAGCTAATTGTAAGTTATTCGTTACACTACTACCTGGATTGTAATCCGTTGCAATAGCAATTGCACCGTTATTATCTAACATGCCTCTTGCATCAGCATAGTCATTTTTATCTAAATAAAATGTTGTAGCTGGTAATAGTACTGCTACTGTATCACTATTTTTTAATTTTGCTTTACCTTCAGCGCTTGAAGCAACAAGGTGATCTGCAGAAATGGCATTTTCATCAATTGCTAATTCTAAGCCACCTAATGGGTCTATTTCATCAGCATGAATTTTCACTTTGAATCCTGCTTCTTTAGCTTTTTGCATATAATGTCTAGATTCTTCAACTGAGAATACACCTGTTTCACAGAAGATATCTGCAAAATCAGCATATTCCTTAACTTCTGGAAGTAATTCAATCATTTCATTTAAGAATGCTTCATTTGATTCTGCTTCCTCAGGTACTGCATGCGGTCCTAAGAAAGTATGTTTCATATCTAATCCATATTTCTCAGCTAAACGATTAGATACTCTTAATTGTTTAAGTTCATTTTCTTTATCTAAACCATAACCACTTTTACTTTCAACACCTAATACACCATGTTGAACCATAGTTAATAAGTCATGTTCTGCTTTTTTGAATAAGTCATCTTCGCTAATTTCACGTGTAGCTTTTACTGTTGAAAGAATGCCACCGCCAGATTCTAATATTTCTAAATAAGATTTCCCTTGACGTTTAAGTGACATTTCGTGTTCTCTTGAGCCACCGAATATTAAATGCGTATGTGCATCAAATAAGGATGGAGATACTACTTTACCAGTAGCATCTATGATTTGTTCTGCTTCATATTTATCTGTATAAGGGCCAGAATAAACAATCTTTCCATCTTTTACTACAACTGTACCATTTTCAATAACATCTAATTCATCAAGTTCTGCACCTTTTAATGGACGATCAGTAGATTTTGGTAAAATAAGTTCTTTGATATTTTGAATAATTAAATCATTCATTATTTATCCTCCGTTTCATCGATCATAGGAATTTTGATGCCTTTGTCTTTCGCAGTTTGAATTGCGATATCATAACCAGCATCTGCGTGTCTCACTACTCCCATACCCGGATCTGTAGTTAATACACGTCCTAAACGACGATCTGCACGTTCTGAACCATCAGCTACAACAACCATACCAGCGTGTAGAGAATAACCCATACCTACACCGCCACCGTGATGGAATGAAATCCAAGAACCACCAGCTGCAGTGTTAATTAAGGCATTTAATACCGCCCAGTCACCAACTGCGTCACTGCCATCTCTCATACCTTCTGTTTCACGGTTTGGACTAGCTACTGAACCTGAATCTAAGTGATCTCGACCGATAACGATTGGTGCTGAAATTTCACCGTCACGAACTAATTTGTTTAGTGCTAATCCCATTTTCGCACGTTCTTCATAGCCTAACCAAGCAATTCTTGATGGTAAGCCTTGATAAGCAATTTTTTCTTCAGCTAAATCTAACCAACGAATTAATTTTTCATTTTCTGGGAATAATTTTCTCATTTCTTCATCTGCACGTTCGATATCTTTTGGATCTCCACTTAATGCAGCAAAACGGAATGGTCCTTTACCTTCACAGAATAATGGTCTAATGTATGCTGGCACAAATCCTGGGAAGTTAAATGCATTTTCTACACCATTGTCGTAAGCAACTTGACGGATATTATTACCATAGTCAAATGCTACTGCACCTTGTTTTTGGAATTCTAACATTAATTCTACATGTTTAGCCATTGAGTCTTTAGATAATTCAACGTATTTCTTAGGATCTTCTTTACGTAATTGTTTAGCTTCTTCTACTGAATAACCTTGAGGTACATAACCATTTAATGGGTCATGTGCACTTGTTTGGTCAGTAATGATATCAATTTTGAATCCTTTGTCTAAAATAGCTTTGTGTAAATCTACTGCATTACCAACTAGACCGATTGATAAAGCTTCCCCTTTTTGTCTAGCATCTTCAGCTAATTTTAATGCTTCATCTAAATCTTTAGTTTTTACATCA
This sequence comes from Staphylococcus pasteuri, assembly GCF_030547725.1. Lineage (NCBI taxonomy): Bacteria > Bacillati > Bacillota > Bacilli > Caryophanales > Staphylococcaceae > Staphylococcus > Staphylococcus pasteuri. Next base: position 11,581 of record NZ_JAUOQO010000014.1, read on the forward strand.
CAATATTTTGTTTCTACACGTTTATCAACACGTGTTTCATCGACTTCAACACAAATTGCCACACCATTATTCATTGTTACAGCAAGAGGTTGAGCGCCGCCCATACCGCCTAATCCTGCAGTTAATGTCACTGTACCAGTTAAATCACTGTTATATTCTTGGTTACCAAGTTCTGCGAAAGTTTCATATGTTCCTTGAACAATACCTTGTGAACCAATATAAATCCAACTGCCTGCAGTCATTTGTCCATACATAATTAAACCTTTTTTATCTAATTCATGGAAGTGATCCCAGTTTGCCCATTTAGGTACTAAAACTGAATTTGAGATTAACACACGTGGTGCTTCTTCATGAGTTTTAAATACTGCTACTGGTTTACCAGATTGTACGAGCATTGTTTCATCTGCTTCTAAGTCTCTTAATGTATTTTCGATTGCTTCAAATGCTTTCCAGTTACGTGCCGCTTTACCGATACCTCCATAAACAACAAGTTCTTCAGGATGTTCAGCTACCTCTGGATCTAAATTATTATAAAGCATTCGTAATACCGCTTCTTGTTCCCAACCTTTACACTCGATATCTAAACCTTTTTTTGCATGAATTTCTCTCATTACTATCTCTCCCATCCGAAATAATATCTATAAATTCAAAGTTTTTAATATGTACACTTATAGAATAACCTAAATAATCAAATAATTTAGACTATTGAACATGTACTAAATTAAGTTCTTACACGCCCATTATATTATGCTAAAATATAGATAACAAATATAAATAAACTAATTATTTATAGGTATAAACTATAACTAACTGGAGATGACTTATGAAAATCATTCAATTAGAGTACTTTTTAGCCGTTGTTAAATATAATAGTTTTACAAAAGCTGCCAATTTTTTACATATCAGTCAGCCCTCTTTAACAGCTGCTATTAAAAAGATGGAATCAGATTTAGGCTATGATTTATTTATGCGCACTACAAAAGATATTAAAATTACCGAAAAAGGTATTCAATTCTATAAATATGCGGAACAATTAGTTCAACAATATCGATCAACAATAGAAAAGATGTATGATTTAAATATTTCATCTGAACCGAGAATTAAAATTGGTATTTTAGAATCAACAAGCCAATGGATGGCAAATGTTATTCACGCTCATCATACTCAATATCCAAATCAACAATATCGTATTAATGAGGTACATGATCAACATCAATCAATTGAACAACTTATTAACTTTGATGTGCATTTTGCTTTAACAAATGAAGAAATTAGGCACCAAGATATTACTTCAATTGCACTTTACAAAGAATCCTATATTTTACTAACACCTAAAGATGCTTTTCCTAAACAAAAGACAATTCAACTAGATAGTCTACCTTTAATATTACCTAATAAAAGCTCACAAGTTCGTAAACATTTAGATGATTATTTTAATAGAATGAGTATACATCCTAATATTATTATGGAATCTGATCGCTTTGAGTCAGCTACTAATTTTGTACATTTAGGTATAGGATATGCTGTTATTCCACGATTTTATTATCAATCGTTTAATACTAGTAATTTAGACTATATTAAAATACGTCCTAATTTAGGTCGCAAAATTTATATCAACTATTTAAAAAAGAGAAAGCACTCTGAACAAGTACTTTCTCTCATCGAACAATGTATTGAATATTGGAATTTATAATAAGAAATGGTGTACTAAGTTAGCAATCAGTTTCGCAGTTCTATTATCTTGATCATACTTAGGATTCATTTCTGCGATACTAACTGATTTAACCTTATCACTTGGTACAATACGTTTAGCTAATTCAAAAACTGTGTGTGGATAGATACCTAATACTGCTGATGCGCTGACACCTGGTGCAAAGGCACTATCTACAACATCCATACAAATTGTAAACATAATCACGTCATGATCATGAATAAAGCGTTCAATCATATCTTTAATTGGTGGGGATACTTGATGTAGCAATTCATCAGCATAAACAAATGAAATGCCTTTTTCCTCTGCGTAGTCAAATAACCCTTGTGTATTGCCACCTTGAGATATACCTAGAACCATATAGTCGGCATTATCATCTTGTTCAAGAATCTGTCTAAAACTAGTTCCTGACGTTGATTCTCCTTCATCACGTGTATCAAAATGGGCATCAATATTAATAACACCAATGGATTGATTAGGATAAACTTTTCTAGTAGCTAAATATTGAGCATAAGCAATATCATGGCCGCCACCTAGAAGAAATGTTTGTTTGTGATTGTGAATAGATTTCGCTGCTAACTCTGCAAATTCTTTTTGTGTATCAATTAGTTGTTCGTTATCGTGCTCTACATTTCCGTAATCAACAATTTGTTCACATTGATTTAAATCTGGTAATCCTGCAAATGATTGTTTAATCGCATTAGGGCCTTCTTTAGCTCCAACTCGACCTTTATTTAGTTCTACGCCTTTATCAACGGCATAGCCTAACATACCTACACCTTTTTGTTCATTACTATACTCCACATTTCTTAAATCATTAAATTGAATCGTTTGAAAATGTCTAAATTGTTTAGAATCTGTTTCACTATCAAGTCTTCCTGTCCATAAGCTTGGTTCGGCTTGTTGATACATTGCTCTTCCCCCTTGATTTCATTCACTAACATTATATTTTAAGTATAACTTTAGCTTATTTTTTATTCAATGTAGTTATTTTATTCCCGATTCACTGAAATTTAATTACGTTTATAATTCATTCCTATTACATTTTGATGATAATTGAAATAGACAATTTATCTAACATCTTATAACATGTATAATTGTAAATAAAAATAATAATTGCTTGTTTCCGTAATGGAGGTTACATAAAATGAAAAACAATCGAATTTCTGGGTTTCAATGGGCAATGACAATATTCGTATTTTTTGTCATTACGATGGCCTTATTCGTAATACTTAGAGATTTTCAATCGGCAATTGGAGTAAAAAGATTTGTCTTCGATATTACTGATCTTTCTCCTTTTATCGCTGCAATCATATGTCTACTCGTCTTTAGATATAAAAAAGATCAGATGGCGAGTTTAAAACTATCATTGAGCCTTAAAGTTGTGGAGCGTATATTACTCGCTTTAATCATACCTTTATTTATATTTATCATAGGTATGTTCTGTTTCAACACGTTTGCAGATAGTTTCATACTTTTACAGGCATCAGATTTATCAGTTTCAATAACTGCTATTATAATTGGCCATTTAATTATGGCATTTGTAGTAGAATTTGGTTTTCGTTCATATTTACAACATATTGTAGAAGTTAAAATGAATACTTTCTTTGCAAGTATCGTAGTTGGTATCATTTACTCAATCTTCAATGCTAATACAACTTATGGTATAGAGTTTGCTGGTTATCATTTCTTATATACATTTGCATTCTCTATGATTGTAGGTGAATTGATTCGAGCAACTAAAGGTAGAACAATTTATATAGCTACTATTTTCCATGCTGCTATGTCATTTGGTTTAGTATTCTTGTTCAGTGAAGAAGTTGGTGACTTATTCTCTATGAAAGTCATCGCATTGGCTACTACTGCAGTAGGTTTAATCTTTATTATTTTAAGCTTAATTATACGTGCCATCTTCTATAAAAAGACAAAACAAAGTTTAGACGAAGTTGAACCTAATAATTATTTAGATCACGTAAATGACCATTCTAATGATAGTGAAACTAATAATGAAAATAATCATAATGACATTCAAGAAGATGACGCATCTGATTCTCGTAAACATGATCAATCCTCTGATAATGAACAACATTCTAAAACGTCTATTGATGATGAACAAGAACATGACAATGATTCTTCTGATTATTTAAGAGAACATACTTCTTATAAACAAACACGCCGTTCATCACGTCGTTCATCAGTTGTATCTGAAGCACAGGATGAAATCAAGGACTCTGAAAATTCTAGCCCTAATAACAAATACTAATTATATTAAACTCGTCTTATTCAATTTATTGAATGGATGAGTTTTTTGTTTTAAATATAGATATTTGGGGGTAAACTCTTTCAGTAATAATTTAATTATAACTATGAGTTTAAAAGGAGTAATACAATGAATATAAAAGATAGTAACAACCCTATTACAATTATCGGTGGTGGCATTGGTGGGCTGACTTTAGCTAGAGTGCTATATGTAAATGGTATTCCTGCTAAAGTTTATGAATCTGATGCCTCTCGTGATGCAAGAACTCAAGGTGGACAATTAGATATACATGAATATAATGGACAAGTTGCCTTAGAAAAAGCTAACTTATTGGACGAATTCCAATCAATTATACAAAAAGGCGCTGATGCCTCTCGCATCGTTAACCATAATGGTGACATACTTTTAGATTTACCGGATGATGAATCAAATGGACGACCTGAAGTATTACGTGGTGATTTAAGAGATATATTAATAGACTCATTGCCACATGATATGATTGTTTGGAATAAAAAAGTGGATCATGTTGAAAAATTGGATACTACACAATATAAAGTGGTATTTAGAGATGAGACATCTGTAACTACAGACAAACTTATTGGTGCTGACGGTGCTTGGTCTAAAGTTCGTAACATCTTAACAGATATTAAACCATATTATTCAGGTTATACATTTATTGAAACATATCTATATGATGTAGATAATCAATATCCTAAGACTGCTCAAAAAGTAGGAAAAGGTGCAATGTATGCTTTATCACCTAGTAAAGGTATTGTTGCACATAGAGAAGCAGGAGATATCCTTCACACATATGTACAAATGAAATGTGATATTGAATGGATCGATAGTATAGACTTTGCAAATGGTGAAATAGCGACAAAAACAATTGCTGCAGAATTTGAAGGTTGGTCACCAGAAGTAACTGCCTTAATTACTGAAGCGGATAGTTCAATTACACCTCGTAAAATTAATGCGTTACCTGATACACATCGTTGGGAACGTCAATCAGGGGTTACTTTAATTGGTGATGCTGCACACCTAATGGCTCCTTCTGGGGAGGGTGCTAATTTAGCCATGTTAGATGGAGCTGAGTTAGCGGAATTGATAGCTGAACATAGTAATAATTTTGATAAAGCAATCGAATTATATGAAGCAAAAATGTTCCCAAGAAGTGAAGCCGAAGCAAAAGAATCTCATGAATTATTAGATATTTGTCTTGGAGAGAATAGTCCTCAAAGTTTAGTTGATTTATTCAAAAGTGCTCAATAAGAATAAAATTTAGAAAAATAGCCTTAAGATGTTCTAACAAACACCTTAAGGCTATTATCTATATAATATAAAAGTAAAAATTTTATTATTGACGGTACATCTTTTTAACACCTTGTTGTGTGCCTATAATGGCTTCGTCAGTAATATCAAGGAAATAACCTGTTTCTAGCACACCCGTAAGATGTATTAAAAACTCATGCATTTCATAAGGGTCAATCCCTTTTGGTAAGGCACAGTCTAAAATATAGTTACCATTGTCTGTAGTTACCGGCACATCTTCAGTAACACGACGTTGCACGATTACTCCCTCAATCGTTTCTATTTTTCTAGCAACCTGATACCAATTAAATTTATCTACTTCTACTGGTAATTTAAATGTTTCTCCTAAATAATTGACTACTTTATTTTCATCAGCAATGACCACAAAACGGTCTGCCATTTCATCAATGACCTTTTCTCTAAATAAGGCACCGCCACCGCCTTTAATTAAGTTGAGGTTTGGATCGACTTCATCTGCCCCATCAATAGCTAAATCGATTTTTTCAACATCATTTACATCAACAATTTCAATATTTAGTTCTTTAGCTAAAAAAGCAGTCTTATTTGAAGTACAAACACCTTTGATGTCGTAATTCTTTTCTTCAACAAGTTGTGCTATTTTAGGAACTAACAATTCAATTGTACTACCTGTACCAATTCCTAGTGTCATACCGTCTTCAATTTGATTCAAAACATCATTCAATGTCATCATTTTAAGTTGTTTTACATCATTCATTACGTCATGAGCCTCTTTTCTAAATCGTTTACATTTCCTATTTTACATGACTTTTTTGATTTAACATACCTTATTTATCGTTTAATTTTTAATATATTTTAAAATTTTACATAAAATCCTTGAGATATAGTAAACTATCATTTAAATACTTTAAGAGGGAGAATAGAAATGATACCTGTTTAGGCTATTTCAACTGGAAAAATAGAATCGCTACAATATAAAGACTCAAAACCAATGCAATCAGCTATTAATAAGCGCCCTTTCGAAGGAGATATGTGGTTATCTAAACTAGGTTTTGTTGATGATGAACAAGCCTATAAAGACCACGGTGGATCAGATAAAGCAGTCTGTTGCTTTAGTAAATCAAACTATGACATGTATAAAGATGATTTAGAAAAACTGCCTGATTATGCAATGTTTGGGGAAAACTTAACTATTATAAATTTAGATGAAAATGAAGTTTATTTTGGTAATCAATATCGTTTGGGTGAAGCAATTATAGAAGTATCGGAAATCAGAGAACCTTGTTGGAAAATACAAGCAAAATATGGTTTACCCAATTTAGTGAAGCGCATGTCTAAATCAGGAAAAACAGGATTTTATTGTCGCGTAATTAAAGAAGGATCTGTCAGTCAAAATCAACATTTAGTATTAATTAAAGAAGCAGACCCGAAGACTCAATTATCGGTTCAAGAATTAAACGATATTTATTATAATGACAGAAAAAATACTAAGAGAATTTCACAGGCTTTAAAAAATCCATATTTATCTATGAAAAGATATGAAAAATTAGAAAAGATGTACCAACGTGCAACAAAATCATCATAATTAAAATACTTTCTAAGTATAAAGAAAGAGTGAAACCAATGGAATCAAAACCGTAGGCTTCACTCTTAATAATTACTTTTCATTTATTTCATAACTTGTTTGAGAATAAAATGTATCATTGGCTTTTAAGATAGACGAAGCGTCTTCACCATACATATTAATATCATTTGGTAAAAATTGAGATTCAATAGCTAAGCCAGAATGTGCCTTATAAATATTAGAATCACTATTCCAATCTTTTGGTTGATTAAATGTATATAATACATAATTTGGCATATCAGTTTTTACATCTAATTGAAACTCACCGTTATCTATTGATAATTGATGGCCTCCAACTTTGAATGGATGATCCAAGCCATTAAAAGTGTCAATTTGTTGTGCTAGTTGAGCATGTTTACTTTCAAATATATCTTTAAAGTATATATCACTACCATTAAAAATTTGATGTAAATCTAGTGTTTCATCTGTATTTATTAAATGTTGTTCATTAAGTTGATACATATTCAATTCAGAACTATATAGACGGTGATTATCGATAACATTATTATCTCTGTTCAAATTAAAATAAACATGATTCATCGGATTAAATAATGTTGTCTTCGTTGATGTAGCCTCATATTCAACTGTCCAACAATGATCGACATCATAAGTATGGGTAACTTTAACATCCATATTTCCTGGGTAATTATCATCTGTTTCCTTTAACGTTGTCTTAAAAATAATTTTTACTTGTCCCAATTCTTCGACTACTTCATAGTCAAATAACTTTGTATCTAGCCCGTGACCCCCGCCATGGATATGATGATTACCATCATTTGCTTCTAATTGGTATTTTATTCCATCTAATGTGAACGAAGCATCGGAAATTCGACCACCGTATCTTCCTATAGTCGCTCCAAATTTAAATGGATTATCAAAATAAAATTCGTCCGCTTCAACAACATTCCCTAGTACAATATTATTATCATGATATTTCCATGATACTATTCTTGCACCAAAATTTGTAAATACAATTTTCGTTTCTTCATTATCAATTTTAATTAAATCAACACCATATCTTTGATGCTCAATTTCAACATTCATTACTTATTTCTCCCTTTCAAACACGTTTTATTAAGCCCTATGTGGTAATAACATTATTAAAACGCCAATTACACATACTACAGCACCCAATACATCGTATTTATCTGGCATATTTTTATCAATGAACATAGACCATACTAAGCTCATGACAATAAATATACCGCCATATGCGGCATAAACTCGTCCAAACGTTGGAAATGATTGTAACGTCGCAATCACACCATATAGGATGAGTATGATACCACCAATAATACCTAGCCACGATGGCTGACCTTCTCTAAGCCATAACCATATTAAGTAGCCGCCTCCTATTTCACAAAGACCTGCTAATATAAAAATCATCGTTGAATATAACATCGTTCTATCTACTCCATCCTAATAAGGGGTTATATTAATCAATTATGGTTGATGATGTGTATCAATCAGTTATTATTTTATATTAACTTCTTTGCTAACTCATACACATTGTTACACTTTTTCACCTAATATTCCATAGATAATTACAATTTAAAGAGGAAGAATGTTATGTAAGCTTTTTCAAAATGACATTAACACTCTTCCCCCTCTTTTATTTATTTTTTCATTACTTTTTTAATTGAGTTAATAAGACCTTTTTCAAATGTTAAAACTGAATCTTTGTATGTTTTAATAGCAATCCATAACAAGATCACCATAACTACTAATGAAATCAACATACTTAATACAATTTCCCAAATTTGTAATTCCGTCGATTGAGCGCGCACCAACATTTCAAATGGGGCTAAAAATGGAATAAAGCTTGTAATTTTAGCCAATAAAATATCAGGTTTATATATACTGAAAATAGCTATATAAAATGCAATCATTGCAAATAAAGTTAAAGGCATTAAGGTTTGATTAATGTCTTCTATTCTGGATGCTAAAGAACCTAAAATGGCTGCTAATAAAACATAAGTTAATATACCGATAATCACACTTAAAATGCCTACTATAATAATTTGCCATGATATGTCACTCATTGATAAATCAAAACCTTTGAGCATACGCTTTAAATCAAAAGCATATATACAAATGATTGCAACCACAATTATCATAGCTATTTGTGTAAACGCTACTGCTATGACACCTGTTATCTTAGCCATAATATGTGTTATCGGAGACACACTCGTAATAATCATTTCTATAACTCTTGATGTTTTTTCAGTTGCAATTTCCATAGCCACTTGTGTTGCATAATTGAAAATAATAAAAAACATTAGCATTAAAATGGCATAAACAAGAATCATATTAAATACTTTTTGGCTTTCACTTAATTGTTGTCCTTTATCATCTGATAAGATGTGGCTATCTACTTTACTTTGAGATTGTAATTTTTTTAAATCATTATCGCTAAGATGCAATTTCGATGCTATTAGTTTTGACTGAAGATTTGTAAGTAAACCAGTCACTTTTTGTTGTTTTTCTTGTGAAACGTTATCTTTACTCAAAATGGTCACTGAAAGTTGATGGTCTTTATCCATTTTGATGATATAAGCTTCCTTTAATTTTTCACTTTTGACTTGAGATTTCGCTTCTTTTTGACTCACTCTTTCAAACGTTGCTTCCTCATCAATCACATGGCTCTGTTGCTTAATTGCTTTATATAATGGTTCATTATTGGTTACGACACCTATATGGTCATCATCACCTTTGAACATATCTATAATTTTGTCAGCATTTGATAAAGCTACCATCAAAATAATGACAATAACCATAAATATCATAAAGGATTTAGATTTCACCTTACTTTTATATGTTAATCCAAATGTAGCCCAGAATTTATTCATGAAGATCACCTACCTTATCAATAAAGATATCTTTCAGTGATGGTTCTAACACTTGAAAGCGACGCACATAACCATGTGTTATAACTTGATTGTATATAGATTCAGCTACAGACTCATTTTCTATTGTTAGTTTAATGTCATATTTATTCACTTCTACATCAATAACACCTTGAATGCCTGTTAATTCTGGCATTGATTTATTAGTTTCGATAATTACCTGTTTATATCCATGAGAAGATTTAACTTCTTGTATATCGCCTGAAACTACTAGTTCTCCATGATTTAAAATACATACATCATCACATAATTCCTCGACATGCTCCATACGATGTGAACTATAAATAATCGTCGAACCTTGGTTATTTAAATCTTTGACCGCTTCTTTTAGTAGTTCAACATTGACTGGATCTAATCCGCTAAAAGGTTCATCTAAAATAAGTAATTCAGGTTGATGAATCATACTTGCTAATAACTGAATTTTTTGTTGGTTACCTTTGGAAAGTGAATCAATACGTTTATGACGATTTTCAGTAATTGCAAATCGATTTAACCAATAATCTATATTTTTCTTAATAGCTTTTTTAGACATACCCTTCAAAGTAGCAAGATAAGTTAATTCGTCTTCAACAGTCATTTTTGCATGCAAACCCCGCTCTTCTGGTAAATAACCTATACGATTGTACATCGACTTATTTATTGCATGCCCCTCATATGTAATGTGACCTTCTGTTGGTTCACTTAATCCTAAAATCATTCTAAATGTAGTTGTTTTGCCAGCACCATTACGTCCTAAAAACCCAAGCATTTTTCCTTTCTCAAGTTCAATCGATATATCATTAACTGCTGTAAATTGATTAAATCTCTTTGTCACGTGTTCAATATTTAATGACATGGTTACCTCCCAAATTAATGACTTAATTCTACATAAATATAACATTAATAAACTAATTAATGAATTTAGAATTTACAATATGTCACACTTTACATTCATTTATGTAAGCACTATCATTAATCATATCGTAGAACATTATTTTATTGATAACTTCTTTAAGATAAAACATTACATAAAGGGGATAGACATAATGAGTTATAGTATTGGTATCGATTATGGCACAGCATCTGGACGTGTTATTTTAGTAGATACTTCAGATGGAAAAATTATTTCTAGTTATGAAGAAATATACCAACATGGGACAATTGCTGAAGAATTAGGTGGAGAAACTTTACCTCATAATTACTTCTTACAACATGCTGGCGATTATCACAATGTTTTAGAAAATGGTGTTAAACATGTATTAGAAGAAAGTCAAATTAATAAAGATGAAGTAATCGGAATTGGCGTCGACTTCACAAGTTGTACTATTGTCTTTTTAGATGAAAACTTCAAACCTTTACATATGAATGAAGATTTAAAAAATCACCCTCATGCTTATGTTAAATTATGGAAACATCACGGTGCCCAAGATGAAGCAACACAAATGGTCGAAGCTAATGAAAAAGCAAATCAAAATTGGTTAGACTATTATGGTCACAGTGTTAATAGTGAATGGATGATACCTAAAATTCTTGAGGTAAAACATAAAGCACCTGAATTATTAGAACGTGCTCATTATATTATGGAAGCCGGAGACTATATGACAAGCTTGCTTGTTAATCAAAATATCCGATCAAATTGTGGTATAGGATTTAAAGGATTTTACGATGAAGTCAATGGATTTAATTACGATTTCTTTGAAACTGTAGATTCAGAATTACCTCAAATTGTAAAAGATAAATGTGAAGCACCGGTTATTCAAATTGGAGATAGTGCAGGTTCATTATCAGAATACTACCAAAATTTATGGGGATTATCTTCAAATGTTCAAATATCACCTTATATGATAGATGCACATTCTGGCGTATTAGGTGCAGGTGCCATTGAAAAAGGAGAATTCACTCCAGTCATTGGTACAAGTACTTGTCACTTAATGTTAGACCCTAAACAAGAACCCATTCCATCAATTACAGGTTCAGTTAAAGATGCTATTATACCTGGATTATATGCATATGAAGCTGGGCAAGCTGCTGTAGGAGACTTGTTTAGTTACTCTGAACGCATGGCTCCACATGAAATTGTTGAAGCCGCGAAGAACAAAGATATGGATGTATTACAATACTTAGAAACACTAGCAGAGCAAATCCCTGTTGAAGAACAACATGTAGTCGTGCTAGATTGGCATAATGGTAATAGAAGTATTTTAAGCGATAGCCATTTAACTGGTAGCGTCTTTGGTTTAACATTACAAACACCATTCGAAATGGTACACCGTGCTTATTTAGAATCAACTGCATTTGGAACTAAAATGATCATGAAACAATTCGAAGATAATGACATTCCAGTTCATACAGTATATGCGTCAGGTGGTATACCTAAAAAAAGTAAATTACTCGTAGATATTTATGCCAATGTATTAAATAAAAAAGTAGTTGTATTAGAGTCCTCTAATGCTACTGCTCTAGGTGCTGCTATGTTAGGAGCTAACGTCGGCGGTGCTTACGAAACATTACGAGATACTGTACAACATATGAAACAACCAGTTTATTATGAAAAACAACCAGATCCTGAAAAAGTAAAACATTACGAAAAATTATTTAATAAATACCGACAACTTCATGATTTATTAGGTAGAGAACATGCTGAACTATCTTATATTCATGAAACTGAATAAGCAACTTTAAAAACAGCTATCCTTGCCTTTGTTTATCAACATGGCAAGAATAGCTGTTTTTAATTTTTAATACTTTTATATTTAAATGTAATGACTAATGAAATAATAACAATGAACAGGATTGAAATATAACTAGATATTGGCCAATGCCCCATTATTACTTCAATAACTATATCAACAATACTGACTACCATTAAAGCAATTAATTGCCAAATTGTATTACTCGCATATGCATTAACAATTCTACGTCTCTCATATTCATCACTGAAGTTATAATTAGGCAACATATTTAAAGAACGTTCTTGTGTATTAATCTTTTCTTTTGCTGAAACTGTCGGTGTATCAGATATTTGAATACGACTGTCTTTCATCAATATCATCATTATAATTGGAATAAGCAACCCTAAACTAGACCAACTATTAACCATCACCTCACTGCTTACCACTAAAGGGATAATTACATTATTAATGACGATTAAATAAATCATGAGCACTATAAAAAATATAATGTGTTTCTTTCTGGCTTTACGATTTAAATAGTTTTTCTCATTTTTATTATTTACGTAAATTATTGTAGTATCCGTTGTTTCTTTATTTAAAGATAGTTTACAGACTGTCACGATTAATATAAGTAAACTACCTATCAAATATGGAGACAAATATTCACGTTGAATATCAAACATTGCTTGGAAATAAAATATACAGGCAATTACAAATATAGATATCGCACTCGCTTTTGCTAAATGATTTTTGAATAAATTATTTTTGAATTCATCTTTAAATTCTAATTTATTAAAAATAACTATTCATCCTCCCAAAATAAGTCGTTAAGTGTGACTGACAAGGTTTTAGCTATATTTATACATAATTTTAATGACGGATTATATTTATCATTTTCAATCATATTAATTGTTTGTCTGGAAACTCCTATTCGTCTTGCTAGTTCTAATTGCGACATCTTTTGATGTGCTCGATATTGTTTCACTCTATTCAACGCATTCATCCGCTTCTTTCGATAAGTATTATCTTAATTTTACTAAATCATTTACCCACACGTCAAATATATACGACATCTACTAGAATAAATGATGATTTCTTATATAAAAAGCTAAGGTCTCACTATGACCCTAGCTTTACATTACTATTTTAAATTTCATTATTATCATAATTATGTTTCTTATTTGCTTTATCTACTGGATTATAATTATTATCACTTATCATTTCAGACCCTTCATATTTTGGACTTGGTCCATAAATATTTGTTTCTCTCTGACTGTTTAAACAACAAATAACAATATTATAAATACCAAAAATCCAAGAGATGATTGTAATTAACCAATAGATTAGTAATAACCATCCATTTTCAGAATGTCCAGTTGCATTGACAACCCAATTAAATATATTTAAAAATACTGCAATACCAAATCCAATCATAGGTATCCACATTGTGCGTGAAGTATCATGGAATCGACGGGCTAATATAGCTAAATTCGGAATAATTGTCACTAGTGAGTAAATGGCTAAATATAACACGGATATCACTAGACTAAAGACACCAATACTTAGTGCAGTCGTACTTTGACCTGAAGAGATACCTATAGTCAGCCCTATTGCACCAATAATCAATAAAATAATACCAGGACACATAAATATTAAATGCCATAATTGCATAAACCAATATTCACTACGTCTTGATCTACCTTTAAAATTAAAATAATTTGACCAATATAATTTAAATGATGCTTTAAAACCAACTTTCTCTCTCATCTTAGCTGCTCCTTTCAAATCATCAATTCAATTTATTTTATTACTCATATCAATTTTGATACATTAATTAAGTAATAATATTATTAATACGGTCATTGTATCAAATAGATAGACCTAAAAAAATATAAATCAAATATTTTTTAAGAATTTCCAAAATAAATTATAAAAACAAATATTTTTATAGAGGAGTTCCATTATGGATTTTAAAGAACGTAATACAACAGATATTGCAAAATCATTATTAGGAGTCCGTGTCATTTATCAGGATAATCATCAAACTTATAGCGGTTATATTGTCGAAACTGAGGCTTATTTAGGTTTTGAAGATCGCGCAGCTCATGGCTTTGGTGGTAAACAAACACCTAAAGTTACTTCATTATATAAGACTGGTGGAACAATTTATGCACATGTCATGCATACACATTTATTAATTAACTTTGTTACTAAAGATAGTGGTGTTCCTGAAGGTGTGCTTATTCGCGCAGTAGAACCAGAAGACGGGATTGAAGCTATGAGAATCAATAGAGGCAAAGATGGATTTGAATTGACTAATGGACCAGGAAAATGGACGAAAGCATTTAATATTCCGCGTGCCATTGATGGATCTACTATCAATCAATGTCGCCTATCAATTGACATAAAAAATCGGAAACATCCTAAATCGATAGTTGAAAGTGGTCGTATTGGTATTCCAAATAAAGGAGAATGGACAAATAAACCACTTCGCTATACAGTCAAAGGTAATCCATATGTATCTCGCATGAAAAAATCAGATTTTCAAAACCCTGATGATACATGGAAATAAAAGAGAGGATAGCACTAAAAATAGTGCCATCCTCTCTTTTAATAAATTTTATTTTACTGTAATATCACCGGAATCATTAGATAAATTGACTTTGTTGTCTCCTTTACCTATTTGATGTTGTTTTAATTCTTTATCATATATATTCGTATCTCCAGAATCGTTTAAGGCAGTAAATGATGTGTTTTTGGCTTTGTTTTTATAATTTATATGAATATCTCCACTATCATTTGATACATTTAATGGTTGATCAGGAATACTTTGTTTCATTTCTATATCTCCTGAATCATTTTTTATTTTACCTTTTGTGAAATGAATGTGTTTCATTAAAATATCACCCGAATCATTATTGACTTTCAAATCACCTAATTTACTATCTGTCAAAGTGATATCTCCAGAATCAACATTGATATACGTTTTCTTACTAACAACATTATCAACTTTGATATCCCCCGCGTCATCTTTTATTGTTAGTTCATTCATTTCTTTTGGTAAGGTAATAATAATTTTATTAGTGAACATAGTGCCTATTCTAAAATTGATATTAGATTGATTATGTTGGTCATTAATATGCCATGTTTCTTTTTCGACTTTACTATCTACTTTATCGTCTGAACTACCAATTGATTTTATCGAAAATGTCTTACCATGCTTTATTTCAACATCACTATTCTCAACATCCAATTGAATAGATTTTATATTGTCTTTATATTCTTTATTTAATTGCGTTTCATGATGTGCTGAAGATAACTTCTTACCTTGAGAAATAAGACCTATACCAAAACCAATGCTCAATATTAAACCAATTATAAAAAGTGTGATGATTAACTTTCTCATGGATGAACACTTCCTTTCACGAATGAGACATTCCATTTAAGATACATTACTGTTAATTTTAAGAACCATTTAATGAGAAGAATAGTAATTGCTAATAACATTAAACTAATACCAAACATTAATCCCGCCATATAAACATCATATAAAATAATTGAATTTGAGCCTTCAGTTGCAAATTTGATAATTAAAAATATAGGTGCACTGAAAAGTATTAATGTAAAAACAATTAATGTGAAAAAAATCATTAAAATGAAGAATGCTGGTACTAATACAATAAAGAAATTAAAAAGTCCTAATCCCATCACTGCTAATATAGCTTTAAATATACTTTTTAAATTAGACTTCTCATCTACCTTTTCGATAGCCATAGTGGCGTTCAATTCTTTAGCAATCATTTTAGGATCTCCTAATTGTTTAGCTATATCTTCTTCAGATTTCCCTTCATTTTTACCACTTATAAAATGAGTTTCATATTCGTTATAAATATCTTGCTTGTCAGTATTATCCATATGCTTTAAATTAGCGACCAATTGCTTTAAATATCTTTCTTTATTCATTTGATTCACTCTCCTCAATAAACGTATTTACAGCATTAGAAAACAACTGCCATTCCTCTTTTAACGTCGCCAATCTTCCTTGGCCCTGTTCTGTAAGACGATAATATTTTCTCGCTGGACCTTCTGTTGATGGCTGATAATACGTAGATAGTTCACCGTTTTTAACTAATCTTCGTAATAATGGATATACAGTTCCTTCAGCAATTTTCATATAACGTGAGATATTTTGAACTAATGAATAACCATATTGATCTTCTCTTTTGATAATGAGCAAGACAATTAGTTCTAACGCACCCTTCTTAAATTGCGTATTCATAGGCATTCCTCCATATTTCATTTTAGGTACTAAACATTACACAGTAGTGATTATCTATAATATAGCACTCACTACTGTACATTGCAAGGTACTAAATAATAAATCCTCAACATAGGATATTCTTTTTTAATAATTTTAATATTATTTCTGATAATATCTATTGAAAATTAAT
Organism: Staphylococcus pasteuri; assembly: GCF_030547725.1. Lineage (NCBI taxonomy): Bacteria > Bacillati > Bacillota > Bacilli > Caryophanales > Staphylococcaceae > Staphylococcus > Staphylococcus pasteuri. The sequence goes on from NZ_JAUOQO010000014.1 coordinate 28,471, forward strand.
ACTTTTATGTATAAATACAAATAATATTTATTCTAAAACTAGATTTAATGGATTTATACGTGTATACTAGGTATAGTGGCTTTTTATAACGCTTACATATTTTAATTGAATAACACTTAAACATAGGTTTTGGGGTAACTTCTAAGGGGGAGTTAAAATGTTAGAATTAGATGCTATTACCACATTATGTTTAGCATGTATTTTATATCTGATTGGTCAAACAATCATAAACCATGTCTCGTTTTTAAGAAGAATTTGTATTCCAGCACCAGTGATTGGTGGCTTAATTTTTGCAATTTTAGTTGCGATTTTAGATTCCTTTAATATAGTTAAAATTAAATTAGACTCATCATTTATACAAAATTTCTTTATGTTAGCCTTTTTCACAACAATTGGATTAGGAGCATCATTGAAATTATTTAAAGTTGGTGGAAAGGTCATGTTATTATACTTTATGTTTTGTGGTATTATGGCTTTCTGTCAAAACGTCATTGGTGTTTCCTTAGCTAAAGTATTAAATATCAAACCATTATTAGGTTTAACAGCAGGGTCTATGTCAATGGAGGGTGGTCACGGTAATGCCGCTGCCTATGGTAAAACAATTCAAGATATGGGCATTGATTCCGCTGTAACTGCTGCTCTTGCTGCCGCAACATTAGGCTTAGTATTTGGCGGTTTAATTGGCGGACCTGTAGTTAAATTTTTAATCAAACGTTATAACCTCAAACCTGAACATAGTGATGATTCATTTAAAAACTATGGTGAAGTTGAATATAATCAAGCACTTCACGAAAAATATAAACCAACACAAATTTTCTTTATACAGTTTACAATTCTTGTATTCTGTATGGCACTCGGTACATACATAGGAAATACGTTTACTGATTTAACAAATGTTAATATACCAATGTATGTAGGCTCAATGTTCGTCGCTGTTTTTGTGCGTAACATTTCTGAAGCATTTGGCTTTAACATTGTTGATTTAAAAATTAACGAAGAAATCGGTGATATCTCATTAGGTATCTTCCTATCTCTCGCGTTAATGAGTATTCAATTAACTGAAATCTACTCATTAGCATTACCATTAATTATCATAGTTCTTGTGCAAGTTGTATTCATGATCTTGTTCTCTATCTTCATTTTATTCAGAGGCTTAGGCAAAGACTATGATGCTGCAGTAATGGTTGGTGGCTTTATTGGTCATGGGTTAGGTGCAACACCTAATGCAATGGCTAATTTAGATGTCATTACTAAAAAATACGGTAACTCACCAAAAGCTTATTTAGTTGTTCCTATTGTCGGTGCATTCTTAATCGACTTAATAGGCGTGATTATTGTTATGGGCTTTATACAATTTTTCCAATAATTAAAAAACAGTACACATGATGGAACTAAGACATAAAGTGTTTTTGCTTATGTCCTGACAGTTTCTCATGTGTACTGTTTTATTTTTGAATTTATTTTGGCAACTATAGTTTGGCCAATTATCCTCTATGAATATCTAAACCTCTTTGGTCTATCCACGATAATAAATCTTGGCTAAATATCATATCTTTATGAGTTAATTCATCAATATTTTTAGCGTCTAACATAGTCATTATTTTCTTCATATGATCTAAAAATGACTCTACATATTCAATCGTTTGCGTAATACCTGATTGTTCAACTTGATTTAAAAATGGTCGTGACATTCCAACTGCTTTAGCACCTAATGCTAAGCATTTCACTGCGTCTAATGGTGTACGTAAACCACCACTTGCAAAGACATTAAGCTTATCTTGATAATCGGTACTTTCTAATAGAGATTCAACTGTTGATTGTCCCCAATTTGATAAATAATCCATATCTTTATTTAAACGTCTCTCATTTTCAATATCAACAAAGTTTGTACCACCACGCCCGCTTACGTCAACATAAGCTACTCCAACGTTAAGCAGTGATTTGTACGTTTCTTTACTCATACCAAATCCTACTTCTTTTACAATCACTGGAACATCAACTGCTTTAACAATAGCTTCGATATTTTCCATCCAATTGGCAAATTCACGATTACCTTCTGGCATAACTAGTTCTTGTGGTGAATTAACATGTATTTGTAATGCTTGCGCATCTAATAATTCAACGGCTTTTACGGCTTTATCTACAGGCACATCAGCACCCACATTACTGAATATAATACCATCTGGATTAGTTTCTCTTACAATAGTGAATGACTCCGCCATTTTGGGATTTCGTAAAGCAGCATGTGTTGAACCAACCGCCATTGCTAATCCTGTTTCTCTTGCAACAATCGCAAGTTTTTCATTAATTTGTTTCGTCCATTCACTACCACCCGTCATTGCATTGATATAAACAGGATACTTTAAGTCAAAATGTGATGTACGAGTAGTTAAATCAACATCATCTACATCTATATTAGGAATTGAATGATGTACAAACCTTACTTTGTCAAAATCTGACAATGCAGCATCTTGTTGTGCCATCGCGATTTCAACATGTTCATTTTTTCTCTGTTCTCTTTGAAAATCACTCATTGCTATACCGCCCTTTCCAACTCATTCTTATTTTAAAATGCACAATTTAAAACCATTTCTTTTTTTTGAAAAAAATTATTAACACAATAGTGATGATTAACATAATAATTAAGCAAACAAAATAGCTATAATGCCATTTAAGTTCAGGCATATATTCAAAGTTCATTCCGTATATACCTGCAATAAAGGTAAGTGGAGAAAATATAACTGAAACTAATGTTAAAATTTGCATAATATTATTCATTCTAAATGATGTATAAGATTCATAGTTTTCTCTAATTTCATTCGTCATTTCTTGAGAAGTCTTAATGACGTTACTTTGTTTAATTAAGTGGTCATCTATATGTTGTATATACATTGAATGCTTATTATCTTTAATTAAATTACCTTCAGTTTTAATCGTATCAACTAACTCTTGCATTGGAAATAAAACACGTTTGATTTTAATTAAGTCAGAACGTAATTTAAATACGTTGTCCATTACATCTTTACTAAAGCGATCATCAACATGTCTATCCTCAAATGTATATACCTTATCTTCAATATCGTAAACAAAATTAAAGTATTTATCTACCATACTATCTAATATAAGAATAACAATATCTGCACAATCTAGTTCTGGATCATGGTGTTGTTCATTTACTTTAGCCACTCTTTTAAGCGATTCAAAACTTTGATGATGGTATGTGACTAATAATTTATCCCCTAAAAATACATTTAACGCTATTGCAGAATAATTGCGTACTAATATACTATGAAGAACTAAATATTGATAATCATCATACGATTTATATTTTGCTCGAGGAATACCATTAATGGCATCATCTATTTCTAAATCATTAAAGTTAAAATGATTTCTTAAAAATTCATTTTCTTGTGGTGTTGCGTCCTCAAAATCGTACCAAACAATTGTTGCTTCACTAGGAATATCTTCAATCCGATTCACCCTTTTTAAAGGTTCGGTAGATGTTTGGTATCGAATAGTCATTGTCATCTCCATTTACCCCCTGTTAAGCAGTTCTTCATTATTTTATCATGAATTGAATTACGTGTATGTCTTAATTTAATTTAGTAAAATAATTAGCAAGCACACAAAAAAGGAGTAGTTGTCATGTCTCAAACATTTAAGGTAAGTAAAACGGTGACTGAAGATTTTATCGATCATAATAATCATATGCATGATGCATACTATAATATCATTTTTAGTGATGTGATTGATGATTTTAATTATAGTCATGGTTTATCATTAGAAGAACGTGAACAATATAAATACACTACATTTACAATTGAAGAACACACTACATTTTTATCCGAATTAACATTAAATGAGCATTATGATGTTGAGTTATATATTTATGATTATGATTACAAACGTGTTCACTTTTTCTTAAGAATGGTCCGTAATGATGGTAATGTTGCAGCTACAAATGAAGTAATGATGATGGGCATTGATCAAAAACAACGACGCTCAGCTGCCTTTCCAGAAGACTATTACAAACAAATGCAACACTATGCTGACCAACAACAGCAAACAATTGAATGGCCAGACCAATTAGGCCATCGAATTGGTATCCCTCACAAGGAGGATAAATAATGAACGATTCTATTCGCTATACAGTACAAAGTGAATTATTAGATTTATTCGATGATGTTAAATATGCGCTTAGTGACTTAAACGAACAAAAAGCTTTAACGATAAATGGTCCAGGTTCAAAATTATTTAAACGTGCAACACGAATGAGTTACACTCAAGGTCAAAAACAAGCTATTGATGAAATAAATCAACTTCTTGAAAAATATGATGATGACAATCAATTTCTCGAACACTATAATCAACTTGCGAATCGTGTACGAAATGATAATATTGAAAAAGTCTTTTCATTTAGTAATTTAACCGACATACCAAGTCATTTTGAGGACACAATTGCTGACTTATATTTTTCAAAAGGACAAAACTTTATTATTAAACATATTAATTCTATTATGGAATAATATAAAAAGGACGTTTAGCTAAATATCAACTGCTAAACGCCCTTTTCTTTATTTATACATGCTATTTATTTAAAGCTTTGGTAATTTGTTTAACAACTTTATGTGATTCACGAATCGGATAAAGTGGAAAATCATGAACCATTCTTGGATATTCATAAAATTCAATATCTTGTCCAACTGATTCCAATGTATCCTTAAATAAATGCATATCTGGATTAATAATTTCTCTACCTCCACCAAACATAAACACTGGTGGTAATCCTTCAATCTTGCCATATATTGGTGATACACGTGAATTGGTAAGTGGCAATTCATCTGCCCAACGTTTCATAATTTCATTCACACCAAATCTGCTCACTAATATATCTTTGTCTAATAGGTCATCAGTTATATCTTTGTTTGATAATGTTGCATCTAATAATGGTGAAATTAAATATAATTGACGTGGTACTTGTTCATTTTGTTCGATCAAGCTTTGCACTAAGTTTAATGCTAATCCACCACCAGAGCCATCTCCCATGACAATAATATGTTCTGCACCCACTTCAGATACTAATTGATCATAAACATCTTTAACAGCTTTTTGTGTATCATTGATATGATAATCAGGTGCTTTAGGATAAATAGGAAATACAACTTCATGTAACGTTGATAATGTCAATTTATCTAAGAATCTCCAATGAAATGGTGATGGTTGTAATGTATTATATCCACCATGAATATACAAAATTTTTCTTTTGGATTCATGTCTAAAATTAAATCTAAAAACTTGCATATCTCCTAGCATAAGTTTATCTAAATTGGCTTTCACATTCAGTGTAGATGGTTGCTTATGTTTTTTCTCATTTTCAATTTGTCTTTTTTCGAAAAATTTATCCACTGCTTCATCATTATCGAAAAATATTGAACGATTGTGTAGAATATATTTGTTTACCACTCTGTTCATTAAACGATTCTTCATAAATAACTAAACCTACCTCTTATCAATTTTTAAAATTAAAAAACAATTTGATTAAAAACCTACATTCGCAACATAAAAAGGGATATAATTTAAAGTATATTTTAATTTAGTCATGAATTTCATTTTATAAATTGTCTAATTTTTTACTGTCTTTGAATAATCATTATTATAACAAAATCAGACTAGAAATGATAAAGAAAGATATGACTATTTCAAGGGAGGCACCTGCATGTCTAATCAACAAAGCAGATTGGAAAACTTTGACGATGCATTTCAAACGCAAGGTTTGCATCGAGGTAAACAATATGGCAAGAAAAAGCGTTCATGGGTAAGTATGATTATTCAATTAATTGTGCTTGTGTTAACTGCAATTACAGGTTATAGCATGTATAAACAACCCATATTCAATATTGTATTTGCCAAACAAACGATTAATTTTCACCAGCTTAAAAATTTCCAAGATACTGTCACACAAATTGGAAATATTAATATCAATTTAGGTAATATTGATCAACTACAACAATCAATTGATCGATTATTGATTGTCTTTTACGCCTTTTTCGTATTATGTATTCTTAGTTTAATTTTATCGATTTTGACAATTATTTTTAATCGTAGTGCTTTAAAGGTTGTAAATATGTTGTTTCTTGCGATTATGTTAGTGATAACAATGTACTTTAGCTATATTATTCATACATTAGCTGAGAAAATTTCTGATTCACTTAAACAATATTACTTAACTGTCTCACCAGATCAAGTAGTGGTAGAAGCTGATGCTATTCACAACGCGCTTATTTTATTAGCTTGTAGCATTGGATTACTAATTATTAGCCTATTCTTTAGAAACAGAAAAATCCGTATTAAATAGTATATCTTTTAATAATTAAAAGCGTGTCGAAAGATGATCTTGATAGATAACTTTCGACACGCTTTTTTGTATTTTTATTTATTCTTTAGTGGCTTTTACTCTTTTCATTCGTTCTCTTCGGTTCGCCTTAAAACTTTCTGAACTACGTTCATATATTGGTAGTAGATGTCTGTCTTGAACGTGCGTATTTCATACTTCGTTCAAGTCTAGTCATCCTTGCCGGGGTAGAACGACGATAAAGAACATCTTAGTCAAAACTAAGATGTAAGTACTACTAACCTAATAAAATTAGGAGTAGTACTTCACATTTCTGTTCTACTCCCATAAGTGGCTCTAACTCATTTCATTCGTTCTTTTCGGTTCGCCTTAGCTTCGCTAATGCATAAGTGGCTCTAACTC
>NZ_JAUOQO010000240.1:0-286 GCF_030547725.1 Staphylococcus pasteuri
GTTTATTATTGTTTCAAGGTATATGGGGTATTTGGCAATGTTTGTTACTGCTTTTTTGATAGTGGTTTCGTCTGCATCAGGGTAATCCTCTTGCAGCTGCTCTTTAATTTATATAGCAAATGGTGCGTATGGCTTTTTAAATAAGTGTGTGTGGTTTGTTTTTATTAGTTTTATAAACTCGCTTAGTTTTGAGCCATTGCTGTTGTTCTTTTTTTCTAAAACAAAGTTTTCAAGCTCTGCTTCTGTGCGCGTTATGTGAGTAGGGTTAGTCCCTGGGGTTTTAAGT
>NZ_JAUOQO010000241.1:0-286 GCF_030547725.1 Staphylococcus pasteuri
GACTTTATGTTTAAGTGATGTACTTATTATATTTAAAATAAAAAACAGTATGACCTTAGTCTATTAACGTAAAATCATACTGTTCCTATATAAATCAAGCTTGGTTGATTAATTTTTAAAAGTTGTCTTTTAATTTAAAGACAATCACACGTTCACCTGTAACTGTACTTAAATCGCTATGGAAACTGACTACTTCAATTCCTGTAATTTGATGAATAATGTTATTATGATCATTTTGACCCGATTCAACTAATTCAGATCTTGTGCGTTTAATATTCAATAAACC
>NZ_JAUOQO010000242.1:0-285 GCF_030547725.1 Staphylococcus pasteuri
CAGCAGGGCAATGGCGCAGAAGCGCCCACCATCTGATACGTATTGAGAGTCTCCTTGAACTTCAGACCTTCGTGCGTATGGATCAACACTGTAATGATCAGCAATCAGCTGCGACAACTCCGCCCGAGTAAGCTGGGCATCTTTAGGTATTGCAAGTTCGGGGGTCATTTTTTGACAAACGTATTTACAGCGTGGGCAATCAGGTTGGCTAACGCGTGTGCGTTTTTACCAGATACGTTGCACACAGCCGTGGAATCCTTTGCGTAAATGCTTGCGCGATTGTAT
>NZ_JAUOQO010000243.1:0-285 GCF_030547725.1 Staphylococcus pasteuri
CACCGATACCGAAATATATTCCGTCAGCCCCTTGAGCGCGCGAAAAATCAGCGTCCGATGCGCCCAGGGGCATGCATAGCCCACATAAAGATGGTAGCGGCCACATTCTGCCGGGAATCCGCCCTTGCCACTGGGGCCGGGGGCGCCATCGGCGGTAATCCAGTTGCGAAATTTTGCCTCGGCACGTTCAAAGCTGCCGCCGGTCGACTTGGTATCATACCACGTGTCATGCCATTCGCCGTCAATCAAAAGTCCCATGTCATGCCTCCTTGACCTGTTTTCTGT
>NZ_JAUOQO010000244.1:0-285 GCF_030547725.1 Staphylococcus pasteuri
GTGCATGTCCATGCCGTAGATTTTTTTATCGATTTTTTATCGTTTATACGAACGTCAAAAAAACAAAAATTAATCTTATCTACTCATGGCGGTTTCTTTCATACCCAGTATGCCTCAAAGCTTAAAACAATTTTTTTCAATACAGTGACACGCTTTACCCTAAAGCGTGTGGATCTGGTGCTAGCGTGCAGTAATAACGATTTTAATGTCTTTAGTAAAATAGTCCCAAAAGAGAAGTTAGTACTCATTGAAAACGGTGTAGACACCACAAAGTTTGGTCAGAGT
>NZ_JAUOQO010000245.1:0-284 GCF_030547725.1 Staphylococcus pasteuri
GGCGCAGGCCGTGCGCGAGGGTGTTGGCCTGATTGACGCCAGCGCCTTTACCAAACACTGGGTTTCGGGGCCCGGCGCGACGGAATTCCTCGACCACTTTACCACCAACAAATTGCCAAAGGTGGGCCGGATCAACCTGACCTATGCGCTGACCGGCGCGGGCACGACACACACCGAATATACCATCGTGCGCCGTGAAGAGAACGGATTTTACCTCGTTTCTGCCGGGGCCTGGACCGCCTATGACGCGGATTATCTGCAAAAATCTGCCGAAGATTTCATGG
>NZ_JAUOQO010000034.1:0-479 GCF_030547725.1 Staphylococcus pasteuri
GTACACCCCGATGTGTTAGCAGGGAAAAAAAATGGATACCTTTATAGGAAAGCAATTCAAAGAGGTTGCCATTTAATAGCTGAAGATTGTAACCCATGGTCTTTGTTTGATCTATGTCATACTGTTTATACAGTAACTAGTCAATTAGGGTTTGAAGCCCTTTTAGCCGGTCTTAAAGTTGTGTGCTTTGGTATTCCTTTCTATTCTGGATGGTTATTGACTGATGATCGAATTTCTAATGGACGCTGTGGAAAGAAACGCTCTTTAGAACATGTTTTTTATTGCGCTTACATAAAATATTGCAAATATATAAATCCCTATACGGGAAACCTCTGTCAAATTGAAGACACTTTAAAAATAATTAATTTGCAAAAAAACACATGGAAAGATATAAAGGTACTTGGCATGCCGTGGGTTTTTCCAAGTGGAAGAGAAATATTCTTAAAAAGTATTTAGGTAGGGCTGCTGAAATAAAGTTT
>NZ_JAUOQO010000246.1:0-283 GCF_030547725.1 Staphylococcus pasteuri
GTCCAGACGGCTCGACAGGTCAAAGGTGGACAAAACGCCATTTTCGTCTTCTGCCTCGACCTGAAACACCGAAGAGAGCGTGCGCTCATTTGTCAGATCAGAGGGATCGGGGACGAATTCCGATATCTCGATTTCGCCAAATGCAATTTGCGCCCGAGACCCGAAACCGCCACGTTCGGACACTTCTGTGACAAACCAATCTTGCACCTCGATCACACGAGAGACCTGAAGGTCCTGTGTGATTTCAATAAGTCTCAAAGCCTCGGTCTGCACGGTCCCCTTC
>NZ_JAUOQO010000247.1:0-283 GCF_030547725.1 Staphylococcus pasteuri
CTGAGGATGAACCAGCAAATTGCGCATCGCAATGCATTCTGCCCATGGTGTCGGTTAAACCATAAGAGGCTGGGCCAGCGCCTACGTTGTCGGGGTGCATAGTGCGGCCAGTGCCGCCGCCCGACGCTACCGAGAAATACTCTTTACCTAATAACAAACGCTCTTTTTTGTAGGTTCCCGCTACGGGGTGCTGAAAACGCGCGACATTGGTGGAGTTACCAGTAATGGATATATCTACCCCTTCGTGATGCATTACCGCACCGCCTTCTACTACATCGTCGGT
>NZ_JAUOQO010000248.1:0-282 GCF_030547725.1 Staphylococcus pasteuri
ATTTTCTTGGTTATTTAACTTATTGAGATAACGATAGATTGTTGTACGTGAAACTTTCCATTGCTCTGCAATAGTTTTAATCGGGGTTCCATTATCATAAAGTGTTTTGAGTAAAGTCAAATCTTGTTTATTTAATTTTTCGGGTCGACCTCCATAGCGTCCTCTAGCACGAGCTGCCATTCGCCCCGCTGAAGAACGTTCTAAAATTAAATTACGTTCAAACTCTGCAAATGCTGCGAATAAATGAAATAACAATTGTCCTGTAGAACTTGATTTATCCAT
>NZ_JAUOQO010000249.1:0-282 GCF_030547725.1 Staphylococcus pasteuri
GCTCACGCAAGCCACATCAATAGTCTCTTTGCCTTTATCTAATAAGCAAATATGTAAACTATCTGGGTCTTGGGCGAGTTGCTCTTCTAGCATAAAAGGAGCGACTTGCTGCCATGAACGCTGTGCAGTTTTTGGTAACTCTAACTGATGGTGGCTTACATCACTGGTGGGTACCAATACAATCACTCGGCGATGTTCGGCTTTGTCTTGCAATACTTCCAGTTCGGCACTGCCCGCTAACTCACCAGCGGCAATAACTTCTTGCTCGTTGTCAGACCATAC
>NZ_JAUOQO010000250.1:0-282 GCF_030547725.1 Staphylococcus pasteuri
GCTGAAGAGTTTAAGCGTTTATGTGATTCAATACCGCAAGCTAGAGCAAGGCTATATCCTCGCTATATGACGGCACGCAATCACAGCTCTACGTTAACGGGAAAAATAAAAGCACTGGAAGCAGGAATAGCTGAGCTGAAGTCACTGTGATGCAACTACGCCAATGGCAATCGAAATGCATTAAGCGCGCTCTAAAGCTCTACACCCAACAAAATCACTTTATGTGCTTAGCCACGCCTGGAGCAGGTAAAACCGTAATGGCAGCAGAGTTGGCTCGCCATT
>NZ_JAUOQO010000251.1:0-282 GCF_030547725.1 Staphylococcus pasteuri
GCTTAACCCCGATGCCTTAAAAGGCAATAGTGGTACTTCGTTCGATTGTCATCAAGTAATCTGTCTAGTGGAGTCGTTGCTTCCCTGCTGTGAAGATACAGAATGGGTTTGGCTTGCAGCTAAAAAGATTAACAAGATCCGTAACTCTCTAGCGCATCAATTAGAGCCTAAAGGGCTAGACCATATGTTGGGTGATTTTTTAAAACTTGTGCAAAGTAAATCACCTCACTATCAACAGATTAAGCGAAACTTAGATGTCCCTAGGCGAACTCTGATTTACGG
>NZ_JAUOQO010000252.1:0-282 GCF_030547725.1 Staphylococcus pasteuri
CACTCATGTTGTCTTGAATGTAGTTTTCCAAATTGTCGAGCAAATCTACACGCTTACGGTTATCGCGAATTTTCTTATCAATATCCACCATTTCACGCTTTAATTTGTTGCGTCTGCGACTCATAGAAACAAACTCCAATACCTTGGATACACTACCTACAGCTTGCTTTTCCATCATTTCTCCTAAGTGGTGTTAAACCTTAAATGCACACTTATGATTAACTTACTCGCTTGAATATTTTCGGCAATCTTTATTTAAACAAAGCGTGGTTTCACCGAAGC
>NZ_JAUOQO010000253.1:0-282 GCF_030547725.1 Staphylococcus pasteuri
GTGGAAGGGAGAAAGCGCAGTAGGAGCTGTTCTGGATGAGAGCCCTGCCTGGTTTTAATGGTAAACTAAACCCAAACGTACTGCCTTCGCCTTCGGTGCTAGTGGCGTAAATTTGACCGCCCATTAATTCAACTAGTTGTTTACTAATTGTTGTGCCTAACCCAGTACCTCCATAGCGCCGGCTCATGGAGGCATCCGCTTGAGTGAAGGGAGCAAAAATAGCATCAAGTCGGTCTTGAGAAATACCGATACCGGTATCGATTATATCGAAGTGTACAGAGC
>NZ_JAUOQO010000254.1:0-282 GCF_030547725.1 Staphylococcus pasteuri
GCATAGTTGACCTTGAAAAATCGGCGGGTGAACCCGGTTTTGCTTTTCCCCATCGCGGCGAGTGCTTTCCGGCGTTCTTTGGCCGGAATGATCGCTTCTATTTCGGCATTGTACTTGTCGCGCAGCCGCGCCGAGAGCTGGTTCTCGGTAACGCAGAACGCAGCCAGGGGGAACTTGGTCTGAACAAGCGACGCCTTGGTGGCAAACAGCCGCCACAGATTCCAGTCACCCGCCAGCTTGAGCGGGACAATCGTCGTTTCGGGATTAATCGCATCCCAAAGC
>NZ_JAUOQO010000255.1:0-281 GCF_030547725.1 Staphylococcus pasteuri
ATCTAGCCCAAGCGCGGCATTACGCTAAGTCATGAATACCTGACCATGGAATTCCAGACCCTGGACCAGCACGAGGGCAGGTGGTTGAAGCCGGTCGCGCACCGGCCTAGTGTCCGCCAAAAGAGGATCTGGCCGACGCAAGATCCGGCCAAACGGAGACCTGAATGGCACAAAAACGCAAATTGTTCGAAGAGGTGGGGGCAGAGAAACCCGCCACTGCGCCGCGGGCGACCGGCATGATCGACAGCGGCAAACGCGGGGCACGGGGGGCGGTGCGGATT
>NZ_JAUOQO010000256.1:0-281 GCF_030547725.1 Staphylococcus pasteuri
GTGGAATAGTGACCGGAATAAAGCTTATTTCGTCACCCGCTTTAAGTTGACCCATTTTCCACAAGTCAGCTTTAATGATGGTAGCCGGACAAACAAAGCCGCCTAAACTTGGGCCATCGGGTCCTAGTATTACGGGCATATCACCAGTGAAATCGATGCTGCCAACGGCGTAAGCATTGTCGTGAATGTTAGACGGATGCAAGCCAGCTTCACCGCCGTCTGTGCGTGCCCATTCAGGTTTTGGCCCGATTAAACGCACGCCAGTTCGGCTAGAGTTAAAG
>NZ_JAUOQO010000257.1:0-281 GCF_030547725.1 Staphylococcus pasteuri
GGCCAATGCCGCGCGTCTTCTGGTGGTCCACACCAACGTGGCGGGCCTCGGCCATGTAATCATACGCGGACTTCTCGAGGTCGGCCGTGGAGATGATGTCCCCCTGGCTGTCGACGACGCTCTTGCCGTCCGCCGTGGTGGACACACTCAAGAATCCGAAGACGAGCATTTGCTCGCCCTCTTGGACTACCTTGGTGGTCATCCGCAAAGCGAACCGCGTGCGCATGTGCGGAGTGGGCCACAACGCGAGCGCGCAGGCATAGGCGTGTCGAACTCGACAA
>NZ_JAUOQO010000258.1:0-281 GCF_030547725.1 Staphylococcus pasteuri
GGCTTATTAGACGCGCGGTACGCGAAGCCATATCGTTGAACGTAACACCTAAACGCGTAATCTCATCATTTCGCCATCCGATAAACCCTGAGCTGGCTTGAGTGCGGGCATCAAGCTCACCTTGGCTAAATGCCCGTGTTGCTCTATGCAGCTGCCGTAAAGGCGACCTCAAGTACCCATAACCACATATAGCGAGCGCGGACAATAAAATTAGCGGTAGGCCTACCTGCAAGACAATTTGTGCATAAGGGTAAAGGTTACCTGGGCGCATACGTGCGGGC
>NZ_JAUOQO010000015.1:0-20838 GCF_030547725.1 Staphylococcus pasteuri
AAAAAAGACAATTTCTATATTATTTCAATAGAAATTGTCTTTTTTTCACTTATCCAAGAACTTTATGTCCCGGACTCATTTTCTCTAAAAAGAAATTATCACTTGTTAATTATAATATAGTTAATATTTAGCAAGTGAAGTGTGGTTTATCATATGCAAAAATCCCACTACTGTCCAAAGCAAAGTAGGGTTTTTATTTAATATACAAAATACAAAGCATTTCTATATTGACAAAGGATAAAAATCATACTAACTTATGAATATATGAGCATATATTCATAAGTTAGTATGATTTTCTTCGAGTAACAAAACATTAATTGAAATTTTATATTTTTTAACTCTATAGTTATAAAAACAAAAATTCAAATTATAGAAAATATTTTTCATCATTAAAAAGAGGAGGGATTAAATGGAAAACGATCACAATCATAATCATACACATGGCGCGAACAAAAAGACTTTATTAATTAGTTTTATTATTATTACAAGTTACATGATTGTAGAAGGGTTAGGTGGTTTCTTTACTAACAGTCTTGCGTTAATTTCAGATGCTGGTCATATGTTAAGTGATTCTATTTCTTTAGGTATTGCTTTAATTGCATTTACTTTAGGAGCGAAGCAAGCTAATACAAATAAAACTTTTGGCTACAAAAGGTTTGAAATACTAGCAGCTGTACTTAATGGTATTACTTTGATGTTAATAGCTATCTATATTTTTTATGAAGCTATTGAGAGATTTAAAAACCCCCCTGAGGTAGCTTCTACAGGCATGTTAATTATCGCCTTGGTAGGCTTGTTTATTAATATTATTGTGGCTTGGATAATGCTGCGCGGGAGCGATGTAGAAGAAAACTTAAATATGCGTGGAGCATATTTGCATGTAATAAGCGACATGCTTGGATCTATAGGTGCAGTTATAGCAGCCCTTCTCATTATATTTTTTAGATGGGGGTGGGCGGATCCTTTAGCAAGTGTGATTGTAGCAATTTTAGTACTACGTAGCGGCTTTTATGTAACAAAATCAAGTCTTCATGTATTAATGGAGGGAGCACCAAGCAATATAAATACAAAAGACATTATTAAAACTATTAAAAAATTCAAAGAAGTTAAAAATATTCATGACTTTCATGTTTGGTCAGTAACTAGCGGATTAAACGCGTTATCTTGTCATATTGTTGTAGAAGATACAATGACCATTACTGAAAATGAGTTTTTACTTAAACGTATAGAACATGAACTCAATCATCAAAATATTCAACATGTCACAATACAGACTGAAACTTCTAACAATAATCATAGTGAAAAATTGTTTTGTATCGTGAAAGAAGAAGACAGTCAACATCATCATTAAATAAACAGCCATTATTTTTTAATAATGGCTGTTTATTTAATTATTCCAATATATTTAATATATCTTTTTTGTTATTTTCAAATCCCACGTAATATTTAAACAACTTTTTTTTACCCCAAAAAATTTTTTTATAAAAAACAAATAAGGGAACAATTCGGTTGCCTGATATTTTTTTCATTTCTTCTTCTAAGTCCAAATTTTGACTTACATCTTTATGACTATAACTAATCTCTTGAGAGTTTAAATACCTTTTTGATTCTTGGCAATCAGAGCATGTAGGTCTTGTGTAAAGCTCAAGTTGTATATTTTTATCCAAATATATCTCTCCTAATATAAGTTTTAGCATACATTTTATACAAGTGTACCTCTTAAAACAAACTATAAATATTAATTTTTTATATGAAACTTTTGTATTGACTTATACCTACTAGGGGTATAATATAGATTCCAACAAGAGATACCCCGTTAGGGTATATGAGGAGGGGTGAAATTGAACACTACTACTGTTAAAAACAATGACGCATTGCTCAATAGACTCAAAAGATTAGAAGGACAAATGCGCGGTTTACAATCAATGATAGCAGAAGATAGATATTGTATAGATGTACTAGTACAAATAACAGCAATACAATCAGCCCTAAAACAAGTGGGTTTTATAGTAACTGAAGACCATATATCTAATTGTGTAAGTGAAGGTATTAAAAATGGCAACGGAGAAGAAAGTATCAAAGAATTGATGGTTGTATTAAAACAATTTTCAAAATAGGAGGAAAGAAATAATTGAGTGAAAATATTAAAAAAACCTCATTAGGTATCACAGGCATGACATGTGCAGCTTGCTCGAATAAAGTAGAAAAAAATCTAAATAAATTAGATGAAGTTAACGCTAATGTAAATCCTTCTACAGAGAAAGCTACAATTGAATATAACCCCAATGTTACATCATTAGAAGATATTGCAAATACAATTCAAAAAACAGGTTATGGAGTTTTAACCGAAAAAGTGGATCTCGATGTAATGGGAATGACGTGTGCAGCTTGTTCGAATAAAATCGAAAAAGTTTTAAATCGAATCTCAGGTGTAAATAAGGCTACAGTTAATTTAACCACAGAAAGTGCTACTGTAGAATACAACCCTGATATGACGTCTGTAGATGAATTTCAACAACGTATTAAAAACCTAGGGTATGAGGCACAACCTAAAAAAGAAGCATCAGAAAAAAGTTCCCAAAAAGAAAAACAATTAAAACGACAGTTAATTAAATTAGTTGTTTCAGCTGTTTTAGCAGCTCCATTGTTAATGACAATGTTCGTTCATTTATTTGGTATTCAAATACCACATATATTTATGAACCCGTGGTTCCAATTTGTATTAGCAACGCCTGTTCAATTTGTTATTGGTTGGCAATTTTATGTAGGCGCTTATAAAAACCTTCGTAATGGGTCAGCAAATATGGATGTTCTTGTCGCTTTAGGTACAAGCGCAGCCTTCTTTTATAGTATTTATGAATCGATTAAGTGGTTAATTAATACAAATTATGAGCCACACCTATATTTTGAAACAAGTGCTGTATTAATTACTTTAATTCTTTTCGGAAAGTATTTAGAAGCACGTGCTAAAACACAAACAACAAATGCGTTAAGTAAATTGTTGAATTTACAAGCTAAAGAAGCACGTATATTACGCAACGGTGAAGAGACTATGGTTCCTTTAAGTGAGGTAAAAGAAGGAGACTATTTAGTTATCAAACCAGGAGAAAAAATACCAGTAGATGGCAAAATAATTAAAGGTATGACTTCAATTGACGAGTCAATGTTGACAGGTGAATCTATTCCTGTTGAAAAAATGCAAAATGATAATGTTATAGGATCAACAATGAATAAAAATGGAGCAATTACTGTTGAAGCAACAAAAGTTGGTAAAGATACAGCTCTTGCCTCCATTGTTAAAGTTGTCGAAGAAGCGCAAGGTTCTAAAGCGCCAATACAAAGACTAGCAGATATTATTTCTGGATATTTTGTACCTATCGTTGTAGGTATCGCGATTTTCACATTTATTATATGGATTTCATTAGTTCAGCCGGGACAATTTGAACCAGCCTTAGTTGCTGCAATAGCAGTATTAGTTATCGCTTGTCCTTGTGCGTTAGGCTTAGCTACGCCTACTTCTATAATGGTGGGTACCGGAAAAGCTGCTGAAAATGGCATTCTATTTAAAGGTGGAGAACACATTGAAGGTACACACGCTATTAATACAGTTGTTTTAGATAAAACTGGCACTATAACAAATGGCACACCTGAAGTCACTGATTTTAGTGGAGATGATCAAACATTACAATTGTTAGCTAGTGCAGAAAAAGGTTCTGAACACCCACTAGCTGAAGCTATCGTAAGTTATGCTAAAGAAAAATCATTAGAATTTTTAGAAGTAGACCATTTTGAAGCTATACCAGGGCGCGGTATAAATGCAACAATTGATGGTAAAGAACTTTTTGTCGGAAATCGAAAACTAATGAGTGAAAAAGGAATCCAAACTAATGAAGCTGAAACAAATCTCGCTCAATTTGAAAAAGAAGGAAAAACTGCAATGCTTATAAGCGTAGATAACGAATTGAGAGGGGTTGTCGCTGTAGCTGATACAGTTAAAGATACTGCCCAACAAGCTATTCAAAAACTTCATGAATTAGGTATTGAAGTTGCTATGTTAACTGGTGATAACAAACGTACCGCACAAGCAATAGCAAAACAAGTTGGTATAGACACGATTATTGCAGAGGTTTTACCAGAAGAAAAAGCTTCTAAAGTAGCAGAAATTCAATCTGAAGGTAAAAAAGTAGCTATGGTTGGAGATGGTGTCAATGATGCTCCAGCACTAGTTAAAGCAGATATTGGTATTGCCATTGGTACAGGTACAGAAGTTGCAATCGAAGCTGCTGATATAACTATTTTAGGAGGAGACCTTTTATTAATTCCAAAAGCAATAAAAGCAAGTAAATCTACAATTCGTAATATTCGCCAAAATCTATTTTGGGCGTTTGGTTACAATGTTGCAGGTATCCCTATAGCAGCAATTGGTCTGCTAGCACCTTGGGTTGCGGGAGCAGCAATGGCTTTAAGTTCTGTAAGTGTTGTCACAAACGCTTTACGTCTAAAACGTATGAAATTATAAGAATCTTATATTTCTTGAAAGGAGGTGACAACATTGACTAACGAAGTTATTAATGTAGAAGGTATGAGCTGTGACCATTGCAAGCATTCAATTGAAAAAGCATTAAATGGATTAGATGGTGTAACATCTTCAGAAGTAAGCTTGGCGAATGGGAATGTGGAAGTTGAATTTGATGAAAATCAAGTAGCTTTCAACGACTTTAAAGAAGCTATTGAAGATCAAGGTTACGATGTAATTAAATAATTTAAATAGTTGGGCATATCGTTTAATGATATGCCCTTATTAAAAATTAAGGAGGATAAAAATATGAATCATAATCATGAATATCATTCAAACAAACCCGAAATTAAAGCAAATGTTGTATATAGAGATGGTAATATAGAAATTACGTTAGAAGATGAATTTAATAATGCCCCATTATTAGATACTATGCATGAAAAAGAAATGCATTTCGTTTTAGTATCTAATGACATGGAGAAATATTACCACCTACACCCTCAAAAAAAGCATGAAGGTTTATTTATAATTAACCAACAATTAGAGCCAGGAACTTACCAGGCTTTTGTTGATGTTACACCAAAAAACCATGTGTATTCCGTTCATCCTATTGAACTGCAAATTGGAGATAAAATAACCTCTACAACATCTTTAAATTCTGATAAAAATTGGGTAAAAGTTAACAAAGGAGTTCATGTAACTTTAAATTCTATAAGTGCTAAAGAAGATGAACATGTCCCTTTAACTTTCAATACAGAATTAACTCCCCAACCTTATTTAGGAGCTTTAGGACATGTGATTATATTTGATGAGCAATTAACTGATTATATTCATGTTCACCCAGAATCACCTGATTCTACAACCTTTTATGCTCATTTTCCTAAAAAAGGGATGTATAAAATTTGGGCAGAATTTAAATTTAATGATGAAGTGCATAGATTTACTTATAATATTAAAGTTGCATAAATCTATTAGCAAAAGCTTAAAAATCAGTAAATTGTAAAGAGTTATTTAGATAATACAAAACGCTTTATAAAAAATCGAAAATTTAAGATAGAAAGTTGATGAAGAAAGTATCAAAAAATTGTAGTGGTTGTTTATATTGCAACATTCACTGAATTTTTATAGTTAATAACCTATTATTTAAGGAGTAATTTATTGATTAAGTTTGAATATTTTGAGGAGAAAGATTTTGATTTATTAATAAACTGGATAAACTCTCCTGAACTTTTAGTCAAATGGGCAGGTACAGATTTTAATTATCCCCTAGATGAAGAACAATTAAAGGAATATATTAAAGACACAAATAAAGAAAATTCTAGTAAAATAATTTATAAAGTTATCATTGAAGAAAATAATTCAAAAAAAATTATAGGTCATATTGCTTTAAATAATATAGATTTTAAAAATTGTTCCGCCACGTTAAGTAAAGTTTTAGTAGGTGATCCGCAAATGCGTGGCCAAGGATTAGGCCCTAAAATAATAAAGAAATTATTGAAAAAGGCTTTTGAAGATTTGGGACTACACAGAATTGAATTAGGTGTTTTTGCCTTTAATAAATCAGCTATTAAAAGTTACAAAAAGATTGGATTTATAAAAGAAGGAGAAAAAAGAGACTTTAGAAAATTAAATGGAGAATATTATAATTTATGGCAAATGAGTATGTTAGAAAGCGAATGGTCTTGAATAATTTTAAACAAAAATAGTCCTCTTATTTTAATAAGAGGACTATTTTTGTTTATTTAGAGCGTACTCAAAAATGACATTTTGTATATAAAATTTATTTTGATTCATAAGTAATTCAGCTAATGACTTCTATTTTATTAATTTTAGCTATATATTAATATAGAAATAATAGTAAACATCTAATTAACTAAGATAGACAATTACAAAGACTTTACACTAAAATTCTTCTGAGTATGTTGAGGGGAATTATTGACAGAATTATCTTTTTTACTGTTTTAAATCTTTCACATATCTTTCCAATGCTAAATAATCTACACACATTGATTCAAAAAATGAAACTTTTTTTATCACAGCATTTTTATATACTTTTTGGGCTTTATTTACGATTCTTTGATTTTCTTGCCTAATAAAAATTAATTGGTTAGTTAATAAGTTATAATATTCTAAATCTTGCTCCTTTATGTATTGCATATCTATTTTAGAAAGATATTTATCAGGAACAGGTATCATATTTAAAAATAATAGATATCCTAATCTATTTTGAATATTATTAACCTCAAACAATTTTATTGATAGTTGATTATTTAGTTTTTTATTTTCTTTAGGGGAACTTAAGGGGACAAAATAATTAAGATCATTAATAGATAATACAACTCCTAAATAAGGACGAGTGGATTTATTTAATAATACTCTCTCATCTACATTTCTTAATTCATTAATATAATCTTCATCAACATAGTATAATTTCATAATTTCTCCTACAGTATAAAAATAAAGCGACCAAATATTTGGTCGCTTTTCAATGTCTACTTGTGGCAAGACCTCTCCATTTTTTCAATTCCAACTTTTAGCATGGACTCTCTATTTTTTCAATGTCTACTTGTGGCAAGACCTCTCCTATATACATTTTAAATTTTAGCACTGTATAAATCATATGTCAATTTTTTATCTTTATATTATATTTCTCAGAACCGTTCAAATTGGTTTTCTAAGAGAAAAATGATTAAAGATTTACTAACTGATTTTTCATTAGAAATAAAGCAGGTAGACGCTTGGTACAAAATACTTTCTACACCGATACAAATCCACAATTGATTGGAAAGAGTAAAATCCTTTGACAAGCTAATTACCGTATTGTTGATAGTATAAGAAAAGACTTATTAACCAAAAAAATCCTACAAAATCAATAATAATAGTCTTTTACATTTCTCCACCAACCAATGTTATAGTCCAATTAACGAAAATGATTAGCAAAGTAATGATCCCTCTCTGCGACTAGATTGATTCTTGATAGATAGGCGAACTATATATATCATGTTCTAATATACGACCTTTGATAAGTTATTTTCTCTTAATCTAAATTTGTTATCATTTTTTCTTTTTAAATAAATTTTTGGTAATAATAAATGCAACTACATATAACTCAACTGTTACCATTAATGGTAACGTGAAAAGACCCATATACATAAATATATCATTTGCGTGCATTATTCTATCCCAATCATCAACGACACTGATGAAGTTCCACACAAAATACCCTGTAGGGACCCCAAATATTATTAAACCTATAATCATTTTTAACAGTAATTGTTTATCTCTTAGACTCATCGTAGCTATTTTAATGTCTTCTAACGTTAACCAAGATTTTTTTTGAGATGTACTAATTTTTAAATCCTTTATTCCTGTTATATCTTTTTCTGTCTGATATCCTAAGGCATCTTTTAGAATTAATTTATCTCTACCATTAATACTCACTCTATCTATAATTTCT
This sequence comes from Staphylococcus pasteuri, assembly GCF_030547725.1. Classification (NCBI taxonomy): domain Bacteria; kingdom Bacillati; phylum Bacillota; class Bacilli; order Caryophanales; family Staphylococcaceae; genus Staphylococcus; species Staphylococcus pasteuri. The sequence goes on from NZ_JAUOQO010000015.1 coordinate 7,974, forward strand.
CTTTCAATAATACAATTATTTACATTTTCTGCAAAATAGTTTTTTCTACGTCGTTTTCCTACAAATGGAAATATAAAAATAGGGAATAATAACGAATAAAGAACAAGTAATATAGCTGGCAAACTAATTTTATCCCAATCTGTTATATATTTAATCACTTCTTCTTTAGGATATGCACTGAGTGAATAAAAAATCATTGCTAACAAGTACATTAATGCTACTAGTGTTATAAATATGTATAAAATTATATTGATTATCAGTGTTTTTACTCTTTCCATCTTTTGTCTTTTATATAAAATATTTTGACTTAGAATTTGAATAAGCGCATATATAATATATATTACTGCAAAAATCCCTACTTCGTTAAAATTCTTGTATAGGTCAATCAAGAAATCCATATTTTTGAAATACACGTTAACTCCTCCAATTAAAGTGTATAACAGGTTACTAAGACTTATAAATTTTTGCTTAAGTTATGCCATATTCTCATATAGCCCATAAGTTCTGTGTATTCAGACTTCAACATACCGTTAAGTAAATCATAAACATCATCAAATTCTTTATTTATAATTTCATAAACAACTTTTGTTTTATTTCTATACATCCACTCTGCCACGCGTTCTGTTTCACTAGTACCATCTTTTAAAGTAACGGGTTTAACTTCAATTTCATTTAATTGTTTAAGTATCTTATTTTTACTCCAATGTACATTATTTAAATACTTCTTCTTTTTCAAATCAACAAACTTTTGTAAATTATTATTTATCGGTTGTTCATTATTAATATCAGGAACCTCCCACATTTTCGTATAATAAGACAGATTTAAAACAATTTTCTTAGTATCAAAAATATTAAAAATATTTTTGATATCTAGTATATCTAAATATTCATTAGAAAAACGTATACAGTTTTCTAAAAAATTACTATATTCTTTTTTCAGAAGTTCATATTTTTCTTTATTATCTATATCGTGATCCCTATGTATATTTTGTGCTATTTCTCTAGAATCTTTAATAACAGATTTAAATAATGATAGTTTATTTGAAAAATAACGTACGTCGTCTAATGATTTTGCCAGTGTATCACTTAATTGATTTAGGTAATCTATCATTATACTTTTATTATGTATATTCTCATTCTGTCTAATATATTTTGCTATTCTATTTTGATTAGGTAGCAACTCTTCGATTGATATATTACCTCGTTTTATTTTTTCAGGTTTTGTTACATCATCTCTTAATATTTCATCGATCATATCTTCATTAACATACTTTACTTTTTTGAATGCAAACTTCCTTTTTTGTGGGTAATGATATTTATTCCAATTTTGGTTTGTTCCATTTTCTATATTATTTAAGATATCATTACTTTTATTTTTTACATAGTCTGTTGTGACACTTCGCTTTTTGCTATCTTCCTCATAAATTGAAAAATAATTCCCATTAATAATATACGCAGCTTCTTCCAGAGAATACCATCTTTCCTTTTTGCCATCTATCTCCAAGAATTTTTTATAATTACTTTTAAAAATTTCTTGTTCCATACTTAAATCAGACCCCTCTAAAATTTCTTCGATATTGTCATCAGTTAATTGATTATTCATCCAATAATTAAAATCTAAGTCATTGATTCCTTTGTTATTAATGATAATCACGCTATTACCTCCAAAAACCGAATAAATTTTTTCACCTATTATTTTATCACTTCATTTGCGAAAATTTAATCAATCACAGATATCTTTGATTAATTCTATTTATATTTCCTAAACGATGCGCATCAATAGGATAGAAAGGATGTTTCACATGAAAATTCAATCTAATTTCAAAAAAGGTGGCTATTCAACTGAAATAGCTTCCAATTATATTGATAATAAAAAACCCATTTATAGCTTAAGTACAGAACTTTATCCGCAACAGCGTTTTGAGAATAATCAGCCTACCGGAGAAATTATTGCGTATAAAGCCTGGTTTGTTCAAGAAGGCTTACCGCCCTTCACAGTTAAATTCGAAAATGAAGTGACATTACCTAATTATATGAGCGTCATTACTTTTGATCATTTAGAAGCTTGTGAAGTCCGTTATGATGTTTACTTCAAAGCTTCAGATCTGAAGGAGGTTAAATAATGACAGCCAAAGAGCTCGAACAATATCTCCTACAAAGCTTAAATATGGCACTAGGATCCATGATGCAAGGCGAAACCAGTTATACCAATAGTTTCACCTGCAAGGTCACGGAAGAAGGTTTTTACTTTCTTCCTCGCCTGCCTGCAGGCTATATTGTGGACGATGACTTATATCAAAAAATATTTCTCATTGCGAGTGCAGCTTTATATCCCAAATTCACATTGTTAAAACAGAATTCTGCGTATTTCGTACCTATGGATACCGACGATATTCATACGCAACGCGCTTTGTTTTTCCCATGGCAACAAGGGATATCAGAACGCTTAGTGATTTCTGATTTAGATCGTTTTACGTCGTCTCTAACGAATCAACAAATTCCGATCATGAAACAATTAACTTTAAACTATCAAAACATTACATCTATAGCGATCGCAGGTAATTCAGGCAGTGGTAAATCTTATATGCTGACGTACTTACTAAGTGTATTAAAACCGATATCAGAACTCATTATTGTTGACCCTAAGTTTGATACACCGAGCCGTTGGGCACGTATTCATGATATTACTGTGATTCACCCTCATCAAAATCGATCTAAGTCTGATTTTTTATCTGAAATTAATGAAAACTTAAGTCATTGCCTTCAAGTTATTCAACAACGACAAACCATTCTTTATGACGATCCAGACTATCAATTTGATCACCTAACCATTGTGATTGATGAAGTGCTCGCTTTAGCTGAAGGTGTGAATAAGACCATTAAAGACGCGTTCTTTTCATTACTATCTCAAATTGCTTTATTAGGTCGTGCCACCAAAGTTCATTTATTACTGGTGTCTCAACGATTTGATCATCAAACCATCCCGGTTTCCGTTAGAGAACAACTCAATGTGCTGATTCAAATCGGTAATATTAATAAAAAAACCACACAATTTTTATTCCCCGATTTAGATCCAGAAGGTATTGTGATACCCATTGGTAAAGGGACAGGTCTAATCCAAGTGATTGATAGTGAATCTCCCTATCAAGTCTTACCCTTGTTATGTCCGACTTACTATACGAAAGCAGGTGTATTGTGATGAGGAAAACCTATTTCATGCGTGTGTATGATATTATCATTTACTTGTTCCTGTTCGCTATTTTGACAGTTATGGTTAGTAAACTCTTTGTCCTATTAAACTTTATTGTGTCTCAAATTGATATTATCGATACGCGAAACGTCACACACTATATCACAATCATTTCAAATGGTGTATATCAACTTACATTTTACTTATTAGTCTTAGCATTGATGTTAATAGTTATCGATTTAATGATTCGTTTATTGAAAGATCAACTCACGAATCATATCAAATCTGTTTATCACACAATGGTTTTACGACATTATCTTAAACAAGATGTTGACACAGACACGACTCAGGATTGGCAAAATAACGGCAAAAGTAAAACAAATTCTGTCCAGCAATACTTTAATAAAATGGTTGGAAAATCGCTCGTTGATGTTCGTCAAAATGAAGTCCGTGTGGCAATTAAAATTCCCCGGAAACAGCAAGCTCACGATATATTAAAAAAGATTGAACCTCAAATTCATGAAGAAATTACACATATGCACCCGAATTATTACTTTTCAAAACCTCAACGTCATCATCGTTATCTATGGTTTGCAGGCCACAAACGTTAAGATACACATGCGTTGTGGTACACGAAGTGATAAACACAAGCGCATGTGTATCTTAACAGTGCCATGGGGTTACTACGACCCCCATGGCATCATTAATCAATAATCACAGAAAGGATGTTGATGATGTCAAAAGATAAACGTTCAAATAAGTGGGCTTTCTTAATATATGAAGAGAGCTCGCCATCTAACTACCGAGATATTTTGGAACAAATGCATATCCCCTATATTTTAAGTCCGTGGCATAATCAAGATATTGATCACTCGACAGGAGAAATTAAGAAGTCACATAAACATGGAGCTTTGTTTTTTGATTCTTTAAAAAGTTATTCCCAAGTCTCTGAATTACTTCAACAACACTTAAATACACCTAGTCATATTGAAATAATTATGTCCCCTAAGGGCATGTTTGATTATTTTATTCATGCGTCTAATACAGATAAAACCCCTTATGACATCAACGATATTGAAAGTGGTTGTGGTTTTGACTTAAATCAATTTTTATTAGATCAAGGTCAGTCCGAAATATTTAATAAGATTATTGATATTATTGAGAACCAAGATTTTACAGAATTTCAAAGTCTAGTGATGTATGCGCGGCAACACCATCCATCCTATTTACATTTGATTATTCAGCGAACATATTTTTTCGCAAAATATTTGGATTCAAGGCGTCACATGTTTAATTAAAATGGATATCATGTATCAAGACGAGAAGAAACCTGTTTCTCAGCTTACTCTTTCTTGACATTAACGCAGCGTAATACATTACAATTAATAAAAAGAGGTGAAAACGATAGAGTTTTACCAAATGCCTATGTTTAACAAAGTCCTAGTTAAAGACATTGAGAAATCAGAAAAATGGTATGAAAAAACACTTGGCTTTAAAAGTGTTTTTAAATTTAGAAATGATAAAAATGAAGTGCTTATGAATCATTTAAGACTAGAAAAACATCAAGATTTAATCTTAATTGTTCAAACAGATTTTGAAGTTGGCAATTCAATATATCTCAATATCTTAGTCAAAGATATCGAAGATAAATCACAACATATCTCATCAAAATTTATAGTAACTCAATTAGAAGACCAACCATGGAACGCTAAAGAAATGACAATCAAAGATCCAGACGGCCACTAAATCACACTTACTCAATCAAATATTAGCGATACTGATTTTGAAAAATTAATGAAACATACTTCGAAAAATTATTGAGGCATAAACCTTTATTGATAATACAAAAATAAATATCTATGAGTCATTATGCCAAATAAAGATTCTAGAAATTTCTCTAGGATCTTTTTATTTTTCCGAATTTTAAATATCATTATTTTGCATTTTAAAGGGGTATTTAGAGCAAATTCTAATCTCACATAGTTTTTTCTATCCATTTAATTTTGCCCTTTAAAACACAAATACGAGACAAATAAGAGTATATACATATGACATTTATTACGTACTTTACATGTATTTTATGTGATATATAAACTGATTGGCTCATGTCACTTAATATACATGTATTCGTATCTTTTATACATAGTACTCGTAATAATTCAAAACCATTTCTCATGTTTCGCTAATTTGATTGGAACTCCCTATCATTTATAAATTTAAACCGTTACATTTGTTGTTTATTTCTAACGAATGGCGAATTTTTAGATATTATTTACATATAAAATCAAATTTGAATAATCCAGTTATGTCAACAATTTCAAAATAGAACCTGACATTATCAAATATTTTAAAATTATTTTACTTGTTAGAAGCTTATTTGAATTATTGATTAAAGATATTGTATTTAGGTATATTTTGGCGACGCATATTTAATGCATGTATTTCTTCAAGTTCAGCTTTAATTGATTGCATTAAATAGCCTTGCATCGCTTCAACATTTTCATTTTTTTGTATCAACATGGCTTTAAAACGTTTTAAAACACTCACAAGTTCAAATTCAACGTCCTCTAAACGATAATATGTATCATGTGCATTATTAAATGACTTTTTCCCTTTGAGTAAAACACTTTTAATAATACGGATGTCTTTAATTTCAAAATTACTTAAATAAGTCTTGATTTGTGTAGGTAATTCTTCAAGCGCTTGGAATTTTAGAGCATTATTATTAAATTCAGTTTGTTGATGATTTGTATGATTCGAATGATAATTTTTAGAAACTATGTCAGATGTATCATTCAAATCATTCGTATCATTATTCTCAGTCTTTATATATTCAGTTTCATTAAGATCAGTATCACTTGTGTATTCTTTTGATACTTCATGACGTATGTTATTAATATTTCTTGATGTATCATTATCATATTTCTGGACGTATGATAATGATACGTCCGTGTTATCTCGTTGTTCTATATCGTTTTCTTGTTGTGAAATATAATATACATCAGCTTCTGTTACTTCTGGTTTTTTAATATATAATTTATTAGGTTTATTCAACCCTACTCGTATTTGATTAAATAAATCAGCTTGTGTTAATTCTTTTTTAATTTTAGATAATTTATTGGGACTACTGATATTTAAAATAGATTTAAGTTTTTCATTGGTGTAAATAAAAAATATATCTCCATTCTTATCTATCCAATTATTTCTTATAGATAAATCTAAACGATCTCTTAGTATAGACCAAGTGATTTTTGCATCATTGGATAAATTAGTATACTTAGGATTCGTAAAAAATACTTTGGGTAATTGGTAAAACTTTTCTTTTTGAATTTCTTTAATATTAAAGTTGGACATACAAAAAACCTCTTTCACATATGAATTTTAAAAGAGGTAATAAATAAGCTATAAGTAAGTTTATATGTGTTCGGCTTGCACTAATAATTCTTAATATATATAATAAGAATATAACAATTATATAAACAAACAAACCACTTGTTTTATTACCGAAGAAACCTGACTATTCCCGTAGTCGGGTTTCTTTTATATATACTTATATTAACACTTTTGAAAGTTTTGTTAAATTGTTTATATACATTTGTATGTATGCATTTTCAAAGAATGTTAGAATTTCGTATAATGACATTATATGAATAAGTTGTATAGAACTATATAAACACCTATATAACAAGTATAAAGGCTATATAAGCCTATATAAATGTAGATATATAGTGTTTACGTATAACTATATATAAGATTACTTGAATATATATATAATGTTGTATTAACAAGTATAAAGACTATATAATGATATAGGTGTTATGTGTATAACTATATGGAGGACGTTATATGAAGAGTATGAAAGAGATTGCTGATGAATTGAATGTTACGAAAATGACTGTTTATAATAATGCTAAAAAAGCGAATGTGAAATTCCAAAAGGTTGACAATGTAAATTATTTAGCAAGTGAAGATGAAATTATAGTAGTAAACCGAATAAGAAAAAATCAAAATAAACATAATGATTTTGAAAATGAAAAGAAAGAAGAAGTTAAGACTAATAGTAATAACCTGGTAAAAGATGAAACAATAAAACATTTATATAACCAGTTAGATATATATAAAGAACAATCAAATAGAGATAAAGAACAAATAAATACTCTTAATAGACTTTTAGAAAATCAACAAATTTTAGCTTTGGAAAGTAATAAAAAGATTCAAAAACTAGAAAATCAATTAGAAGAAGAAAGACAGCTTAACTATTCTTTTGATATTGAGAAGACTAATAATAAACAAAACGTTAATATGCAAGAAGCAGTATTTACTGAGGGAAATCAAAATAGGGCTCAACAACAAGAAAAGAAAAAACCAACAGAAACTGAGCATAAAGATATTTCTGAAAAGAATAAGAATAAAAGTATAAAAGAAGATGAATTACTAAAAGATGCTAAACTAACAGAAGCAATAAAGAGTGAACCTGATGATAGGGAGGAAGAATCACCTAAAAAGGGGTTTTGGAGTCGTTTGTTTGGTAACTAACTGTAATTAAAAAGGACACGATAAGTTTAAAAACTTATCGTGCTTTTTATGTGGATCGTACTTCTGATAATCATTGGTTATGTAAACAGAGTGAATGAGGCAATCATAGTCCATACAGAACCTTTATTTGGCTCTCATTTGTGTTTTAAGAGCTTATGTAAAAAAACATATAAAATACCCCTTAAAATGCAAAATAAGGATATTAGCTTATCACATATGAGTTTTGGTTTTAGTACGACACTTTTTTAGGTGTGTAAGTGCGCCTTTGGATATAAAAATAAAAGCCAACCCAGACAAAGTGGATTGGCTTTTTCTTTCGTACGGTCTGTTTATTTTTCCTTCGACGCCGTATCGTCGATGTAAATAAAAAAAGTTATGGGCTAAAAATCTACATCACTTTTTCAAGAATGTAGTAGCGATATTCGACACAAATTAATTTTTATAACTGCTCGGAATATCTCAAGCCGTTTCTTTGAATTTAAAATTAAAAATCGACGCAGGTCGATGACGGATCTACACTAGCGTTTGGAACAAACGTATAAGTGCGCCCTTACGGGAGTTAAGTAGATTATAACACTGGTTAGTAGAGGAATGCAAAATTATAAAGTGTGTTGAGTTAGATTAGACATTTTTCTTTTTAAAGACAAATACTACGATGATTAAGAAAATAATAATATAAACAATATTACCAATAAATAATTCATGCAGTTCTAATTTTGTGAATTTTTTCATGTTTTTATCAACAATTTGAACCATAATATTCATCATACTAATAGGGTTCCATTTTAACCATTCCCATTTATCTACAACAATTGTTAATATCCCTGACAAAATTGAAGTGGCAAAATACAATACAATACCGACAGCAATAGAGACACCGGGACTTTTCATTGCACATGAAAATAATAAGGTGATACTTAAGACTAACCATGTTCCAACATATGTACCTAGTCCAGTTAATAACATTTTACTTAATAACGATAACGCATCACCCTTACTTTCAAGGAGATTGATATCGTTGAAGAAAATAGCCCATAGAATAATTCCTACAACAATACTAACAATAAAATACAGTAGTGAAAAAAGTATTAATGTAATAATTTTACTAATAATAATGCTTGTTCTCGTATATTTTCGATAGAGAAGATTTTTAATTGTACCATGATAAAACTCCATTGAAATAATGGTGCTGGCTTGAATAATTAATAAAAAGATAAACCATGAAAAACCACTAAATGCTGATTCAATAGATGATTGTGGAGAAAAAACATCATCATAGTTTTTAGATATTATAGCTTGAACAACCATTAATAACATAATGATAATTGGTATAATAAACGTCGATTTCTTTTTAAACAATTTAAAACATTCTTGCTTAATTAAAGTGCCCATTTTACGATTGATCCTCCTTATCAATGATACTTAATAATACATTTTCTAAATCGTTATCTTTATATTGGTTTAATTCTTCTTCGGTAGTTTCAGTAACAATTTTACCTTTGTTAATGATAAGGATAGAATTGGTGATTTTTACTAACTCACTTAATATATGGCTAGAAATTAAAAAGGTAACGCCCTCTTCCGCTTTTTTTACAATGAGTTCTCTAACATCTCTTACAGCCCTAGGATCTAACCCATTCATAGGTTCATCTAAAATAATTAATTGGGGTTGATTTAAGAAAGCTATTGCAATACCTAATTTTTGTTTCATACCCAAGGAATATGTTTTGGCTTTATTATGTATATACTCATCCATTTTAAGTTGAGAGACAATTGTATCAATATCTTGAGTATTTTTAGTTTCATTTAGTAGTTTAAGATTGTCATAGCCTGACATAAAGGGATATACTCCTGGATTTTCGATCAATGCACCAACGTTACTTTTTTTATGCTTATTTTCAATAACTTCAAAGTTACCTTCTTGATAAATCGAGTAGCCTAATATAACTTTCATCAAAGATGTTTTTCCTGCCCCATTTGCTCCAACAAGACCGACAATCTGTCCTCGTTTTAAATTTAAAGAAATATCTTTGAGAATAGTCTTATTACCTATCTTTTTTGTTAAATGTTCTACTGTTAAAACATCCATACAATTATCTCCTTTTTAATTATTTAGATATATTTTAAATCCAAACTTAATGTATCATAAAAAAATAAATTATTTAAATACATGTTGAGATACATAAATATAAATTAAATGAAGTGCTGCATTTTATAAGTACACTCTAAATTAACAAGATGTATAATCAATCTCAAATTGTAATTTTATACTATTATTATATGATCTTTGTACTTAGAGATATATTGTAAAAAAACCAATAAAATGTTATATTAACATTACTATTTTATCGATGAAGGAGGATTAAAATGACAGCTTCTATGAGACTCAAATAAACCTTTTTGAATACAAAACTAAATTAATTCAAAAAGGCTTGTCCGCAATACACACACTCATAGGATGACTTATGTCATTTTTTATCCTTCGATAGGAATAATAAACGCTTTCAAATACTAAAACATCGTAATAATTCTTTAAGTGTTTGAAAGTGTAATGTGAATGAGACGGGAGTAGCCTGTCTCATTTTTTGCGTACACGTCCTTTAAATATACAAGGAGTGTATAAATATGGAACAATATACAATTAAATTTAACCAAATCAATCATAAATTGACAGATTTACGATCACTTAACATCGATCATCTTTATGCTTACCAATTTGAAAAAATAGCACTTATTGGGGGTAATGGTACTGGCAAAACCACATTACTAAATATGATTGCTCAAAAAACAAAACCAGAATCTGGAACAGTTGAAACGAATGGCGAAATTCAATATTTTGAACAGCTTAACATGGATGTGGAAAATGATTTTAACACGTTAGACGGTAGTTTAATGAGTGAACTCCATATACCTATGCATACAACCGACAGTATGAGTGGTGGTGAAAAAGCAAAATATAAATTAGCTAATGTCATATCAAATTATAGTCCGATATTACTTTTAGATGAACCTACAAATCACTTGGATAAAATTGGTAAAGATTATCTGAATAATATTTTAAAATATTACTATGGTACTTTAATTATAGTAAGTCACGATAGAGCACTTATAGACCAAATTGCTGACACAATTTGGGATATACAAGAAGATGGCACAATAAGAGTGTTTAAAGGTAATTACACACAGTATCAAAATCAATATGAACAAGAACAGTTAGAACAACAACGTAAATATGAACAGTATATAAGTGAAAAACAAAGATTGTCCCAAGCCAGTAAAGCTAAACGAAATCAAGCGCAACAAATGGCACAAGCATCATCAAAACAAAAAAATAAAAGTATAGCACCAGATCGTTTAAGTGCATCAAAACAAAAAGGCACGGTTGAGAAGGCTGCTCAAAAACAAGCTAAGCATATTGAAAAAAGAATGGAACATTTGGAAGAAGTTGAAAAACCACAAAGTTATCATGAATTCAATTTTCCACAAAATAAAATTTATGATATCCATAATAATTATCCAATCATTGCACAAAATCTAACATTGGTTAAAGGAAGTCAAAAACTGCTAACACAAGTACGATTCCAAATACCATATGGCAAAAATATAGCGCTCGTAGGTGCAAATGGTGTAGGTAAGACAACTTTACTTGAAGCTATTTACCACCAAATAGAGGGAATTGATTGTTCTCCTAAAGTGCAAATGGCATACTATCGTCAACTTGCTTATGAAGACATGCGTGACGTTTCATTATTGCAATATTTAATGGATGAAACGGATTCATCAGAATCATTCAGTAGAGCTATTTTAAATAACTTGGGTTTAAATGAAGCACTTGAGCGTTCTTGTAATGTTTTGAGTGGTGGGGAAAGAACGAAATTATCGTTAGCAGTATTATTTTCAACGAAAGCGAATATGTTAATTTTGGATGAACCAACTAATTTTTTAGATATTAAAACATTAGAAGCATTAGAAATGTTTATGAATAAATATCCTGGAATCATTTTGTTTACATCACATGATACAAGGTTTGTTAAACATGTATCAGATAAAAAATGGGAATTAACAGGACAATCTATTCATGATATAACTTAAAAACTATACACTAATTTATATTGAATATTTCTTTAAAGTATTATAATAAAGTAAATAACAATAGTACCATAACCGATCATTTTTGAGAAAAAGAATATAGAAGAAAAGAGAGGGAGTTTTTACCCTCTCTTTTCTTGTTTTATTATTAAAATCTCATAATAGATGATTAATATGCGTTTTAGAACGCTGTGAGAAACGCTCATTTGCATTGACAACCTATTTATCAAGATAATCCCTTATCGTGTTTAATTCTATAAACAGTCTGCCTTGTTATATTTACTTCTTTTGCAATTTTACTAATTGCTTGGCCTTCTTCTAACATTTCGACAACTCGATGATAGATAACACGCTTTTGAGGATCTTTCGCGTTTGGCGAATAAAGTAAAGGTCGTCCTTTATAAACGCCTTTTTCTTTTGCAACTTGAATTCCTTGTGCTTGTCGACGTTTACTTTCGTTTCTCTCTTGTTCTGAAACCATTGCTAAAATTTGAACAATTAAATCTTTCATAAATTTATCCAGTAATGGATTACTAATAACTTCATTCATCATAGGTAAACTTGTAATCATTAACTGAACGTCTTTTTCTTTTAAGTAATTCACAGTTTCAATAATTTCATCATAATTACGTCCTAAACGATCAATAGATTCCACAACGAATCGATCTCCCGTTCTTACAAAGTTAAGTGCTTCTTGAAATACTGGTCTATTTTCAATAGATTTCCCAGACTGTTTTTCTGTAAATATTTTTTCAGCCCCAAACGTCTTTAAATTTTCAAGTTGTCTTTCTAAATTTTGATCGATGATACTCACGCATAGCCAACAATCATTGATTTTCACCTCATAATTAATATACACCCTAACCATACATTTTAGTTGCTATAAATTCAACAATTATACATGTATGATTAGGGTGTATCCTGTCTAACTTTTATCTTTCTTAAAACTCAGTAATATTTTTTATTTATCTTTATTTTCTTGGTTATTTAACTTATTGAGATAACGATAGATTGTTGTACGTGAAACTTTCCATTGCTCTGCAATAGTTT
>NZ_JAUOQO010000259.1:0-280 GCF_030547725.1 Staphylococcus pasteuri
TTATTGAGGTGACAGAGAAGATTCAGTTGGTGGCCGAGGCTCAGCAAAACATTGATGAACAAGTTGAGAACCAAAACCAGCAATTAGGTATTCTTAAGCAGACTCAAAGTGATCTGCAGGAAATCATCGAAGAAAGCCACAACAAGTCAGAAACGTCTGCCTTGGTAGCTGGTCAACTAGCCAAAGTGGCGAACAATGTTACCGATTTACTGCAACGCTTCTCGTTAGATGCAAACTTAAAAGCTGAAACCAAACAGCAAGACGAGAAACGCAGCCACCC
>NZ_JAUOQO010000260.1:0-280 GCF_030547725.1 Staphylococcus pasteuri
AAATCAATTAGTTACAGCGGCTAAGTGCGGGAAGGCTTTTGTCGCTGCATACACAGGGAAGCGCACTAAATCGATTAGTATTCTCGATAAAATATTTGAGGGCATGCTAGAACTAGATGAGCTGAAAGATACATTCACATTTCTTTCAACTGACTATATAGAAAGCGCCAGCGATAGCGATTCAGGTAGCGCCTATAAAAAAGCCATCAGTAAAATTGACGCAATTTTAGAGTCGCACCAATCATTCTTAAATCAAACCGCTGTTGATTTAGACTTAGGC
>NZ_JAUOQO010000261.1:0-280 GCF_030547725.1 Staphylococcus pasteuri
CCTAATTCTAGGGCATCAATAGAATCCAGCCCTAATCCATCACCAAAGAGTGGTGCATTGGTATCAATATCTTCAATTGAAATATCTTCCAAAGCCAACACATCAATGATCATTTCTTTTAACTCATCAGCAAGATTGCTCATTTGTAGATAACTCTTGTTTAATTAACGCTTGATTAAATAAGTTGTGCAAAAAATGATTGAGCTGTTTCACCTGTTTTGAGTTAACAGCAGCATCATCCAATATATCCTGTACATGTACCGCATCTAACACTGTAATC
>NZ_JAUOQO010000262.1:0-280 GCF_030547725.1 Staphylococcus pasteuri
GTGTAAATATAGAGAAAACAGTTAATTTGGTCTATGCCGACTTTGGCTATGGCTGCTCGATAAGTGAATGGCTAGAAACAACTTTGCAGCAATCTTCAGGCCTTAGAAACTCAGTTTATTATGACGTAAACGACTGGACAGAATGTGAATCACAAATGATCGTAGGTAGTGAGGTTGAACAGTCTTTAATTACCAAAAACTATAACAGTTCTGAATTAACTAGCTCTACAGAGCACCTTTACCATACAAATAATGATAGTGGGTTTAGCTACCTTATTGG
>NZ_JAUOQO010000263.1:0-279 GCF_030547725.1 Staphylococcus pasteuri
GCTTAAACCTTATTCTAGGCGCCATATGCATGCTAATCGTGTCAAAACACAAAACACTACAGAAACACTGGGAAACAACTGAATTAGAAAAAAAACACGCCTTTTTAGCGCACGACTCACTTGATCAACACATCAAACGAATAGCATTTCTGAAATGGCAAGAAGCAAAGTGAACACACTTTTAATTTAAGAAAAAATAAAGGCCCAGGGTTACTAGGCCTTTATCTTCTAATCAACCTCCGAAATTTTTCCCAAAGGTTCATAACAAAATTCGAGGAC
>NZ_JAUOQO010000264.1:0-279 GCF_030547725.1 Staphylococcus pasteuri
GTTAATGACTGCGCGGTCTTTTGTTGCCGTTAATTACGCTTTTAAAAATGCCCATAGTCTAGCGGCTAGCGCGCGCTCGCCTCCTGCCAGTTAACTAAATCTATATTCTTTTATTTTTAGCTAACAATGGATACCTATAATGACCTTTAAGCCTTTAATTGCGGCCAGCTTTGGCCTGCTTAGTAGTGCAGCATTTGCACAATCCGCTCACCAACACGGCGTAGCCGAGTTATTTTTTGCTGCCGCTGGTGAAGAGTTGGAAATTGAAATACTCTCACC
>NZ_JAUOQO010000265.1:0-279 GCF_030547725.1 Staphylococcus pasteuri
GTCTGGCGGGCAGTGGCAGTGGCCGCTAGCCAACACGCTTCCCATGGGACCAGACGCCGCGCACCACCGGCAAGGCATGAGACGGACCATCAGACAGGCGCACCCGCACCAGATCGGCAACCAGCCCCGGTGCAATCCGCCCCCGATCCGTCAATCCTACGGCACGGGCCGGCGCATCCGAAACCGTGGCAATGGCACGCGGCAAATCCCCCCAAACCCCGGACAACCGAAACGCCGCCTGGATCAAACCGGCCGGCACATAATCCGACGACAGGATAT
>NZ_JAUOQO010000266.1:0-279 GCF_030547725.1 Staphylococcus pasteuri
GCACTTTTATCACCATAAAACTTAAGGACAGAGTCAATAGTGTCAATTTGATCTTCAGTTAAGTTTTTGGGATCACCTTTAGAAAAAGTATCACTTTTAACTTTAAACATACCTCTATGCTGTTCGTAAACTGTTCGGAGTACTGGACCATTAGCCCATGCTTCAAAGTCTTCTGAAAAGAGCTCTTCCTCATCCCAAACCAGCGACCACGCTTGACTATAGTAAACTAGTTTTTGCAATTTCATTGCAGAAATTTCACCTAACTCTTTTAATATGTAT
>NZ_JAUOQO010000267.1:0-279 GCF_030547725.1 Staphylococcus pasteuri
CGCCAATCCCTGCGCCGCGCCTTCGTGCTGATTGATGCCCGCCACGGCATCAAAAAGGTGGACGAAGAAATCTTGACCCTACTCGACAAAAGCGCCGTCACCTTCCAGGCCGTGCTGACCAAAACCGACAAGGTCAAAGCCGCAGAACGCGACAAAGTGCTGGATCAGGTGCGAAGCAAACTGGCCAACCATCCCGCCGCCTTTCCCGAAATCATCGTGACCTCATCGGAAAAGGGGGACGGCATCGCAACCCTGCGATCGGTGATCGCGGGTCTGATC
>NZ_JAUOQO010000268.1:0-279 GCF_030547725.1 Staphylococcus pasteuri
CTTAAAAATTGTTCAACCAAATAGAATCAATTAACGCCTCATTAATAAAAGTAAAATAACATTACAGCTTGATATATTTAACGCATGGCTACAAAATGGACAACCAATTTCATTAATTGGATAACCTGTAGAAAGATAACGATTTTCACTGTGATTAAAGGACTAAACATGCGAACTGCGTTTATTCTCGCCGCTACTCTCACCGTCAGCGCTTGCGCTACAACTCAGCAAAATACTCAACTTGAAGATGCATTAGAAACAACCGGATCGATAGAGATC
>NZ_JAUOQO010000269.1:0-279 GCF_030547725.1 Staphylococcus pasteuri
CGTCCAGACCCATCGAAACCAGGTCATCCGCCGACAACCCCATTTCTTTCAACGCTTTGTTCGCCGCACCTGTCCCCAAGACAGCCTCGCCCAAACGCTTGGAAAACCGTTCCATTGAACTGTCGAGACTGGATTGCGCGACGCCCGCACTTTCCGCGATCGTGCGCAACTCTTGCAGCGCGTCCGTCGTCAGGCCGATCTTGTCCGCCGTTTTGCCAATATCATCGAGATCCGAAACAACGCGCCCAACCGCATCGACCGATGCCAAAGCCACTAAGG
>NZ_JAUOQO010000270.1:0-279 GCF_030547725.1 Staphylococcus pasteuri
GTTTTGCACATAGTAGGAAGTAGGTATCCCACCGAGAGATATTTCAGTAGAGCCAAAGAAAGTTTTAGCCATACTATCACTACCCATATCTTGAATAGGCTTTCCGTTTATCCATACTTGATATAATTTACCAAGTGTAGCAGGTAGGGTATAAGTCTGTGTTCCTACAATCGGGGTCAAGGTGACATTTACCTGTCGGAGTAAGGCGCTTATCTTTAAATTGACTTCATCTTGACCGTTATTAAGTTTAACGAGAATATCGGCATCACTCCACCGTCC
>NZ_JAUOQO010000271.1:0-279 GCF_030547725.1 Staphylococcus pasteuri
CCTTCAAGCAATACATGGCCATTGGTTAGCAAACCAATCACCAGCGATTCAACCACATGACGCTGACCAATAACCGCCTGTTCAACTTGAGATATTAACGAGTTAACGGCTAATTGAGTGTGTTCCACAAAACCTCCAAAATATAAAATACTGGCATTACTTACTTCAAAGAGTGCGAGAGTAAGCCGCAAAAACTACAAGGTAGATTGAGAATATTTGTTCTGTAAATCCTGATAGATTGACGCAGGCGCTAATGATTTAAGTTTGGCTAAGCAAGGC
>NZ_JAUOQO010000272.1:0-279 GCF_030547725.1 Staphylococcus pasteuri
GCTTGGCTTAAGTTAATTGCTAATACTCGGCGCAGTTCGCGAATATCACCAGCAATTTGGCTCAAGGTATCAAAGTTTAGCAGCGATAAACTGTCGAGCAATTCACCTACTGGTTGTAGAGCCAGTTCGTTCTCGCGAATTTTTGCGCTTAAGCTTGGTACATAACCAAACTCATTGTTAATACGGCTCCAAAGTACCCTAGAGCTGTGTCGCAAGCTTTCGGTAAGGCTATAGCTATGTTCGTTTAAATCACTGAGATAAACGTCCGCAGCGGCTAAG
>NZ_JAUOQO010000273.1:0-279 GCF_030547725.1 Staphylococcus pasteuri
TTCCTAGTAACTCATTAGCTGACGTGCTTACTTTACAACTTGCCTGTAAACAGCTTGGCCTGCCCGATCCCTTCGAGCCAGTGATGTTTGCCGGTGAAGCCCACCAAGGGGTAGCCTTTTTAGTGGATGGTAAAGGTGAAACCCTAGAAGCTACCATCGACCAATTTACCGCGGCTCTCAGTATTCACCGCAGCGATGAAAGCCATAACGCACAATTAGTGCCTGTTAAATTGTTTTGGGATCGCTACCCTGGCAGAGAGAGTGTTAACGACTTAATGG
>NZ_JAUOQO010000274.1:0-279 GCF_030547725.1 Staphylococcus pasteuri
GGTATTTACTGACATGGTTCAACCAGGATCATTTGATGCCGCTAGTCTGTCGCAATTAGGTGTGCAGTTATGGGGAACCACTAGCGACAGTGTGTATTTAGACAACATTTACTTCTACTAAATACTGAGGCTGAATTGGATAAAAGGAAGCCTATGCTTCCTTTTTCACTGCTTGATATGGTGAGTCAAATGATAAGAGTGCTGAGCCAGATAAAAGAGTTTGGTGTTATTTCATTGGGCTCTTTCTACACATTCATTTAGCGCTACATTATCTTGAGC
>NZ_JAUOQO010000275.1:0-279 GCF_030547725.1 Staphylococcus pasteuri
GGGTTACGACGGATTTTGTAGAACACCAAAATTGGGTTCATCACCAAGGCAATCAGTAACATTGAACCAATAAGCACCATCAGCAATTGGCTGTAACCCAGTAATACAGAGAAGCCGGTTTGAGCAATGGTATTTGCCACCAAACCAAAGATACCAATAGGCGCCAGGCGAATCACAAAACGCACAATGCTAGATACACCTGCAGCTACATCGTTAAACAGCGTTTTAGTAGTATCTGACGCGCTATGCATGGCAATACCAAGGCCGATAGCCCAGGCT
>NZ_JAUOQO010000276.1:0-279 GCF_030547725.1 Staphylococcus pasteuri
GCTTTATTTTTTCCAGAACTAAATACATCGCTTAATATTTTTATTTTCGTTATTGCCATTATGCAAAATTAGCTTAAAATATTTTAAAATACTCAATCCATTGCTTACAAACTTCTGACCATTCTAACTTGCTTACCCATTTGTAATTATTTTCAACTTTATTAACCAGTGTATCGTCTTTAGGGAAATACTTGTCATTAGCTACTTGAAGCAATGTTTCAGCAATTTCGTAAATATCAGTTTGCTCTCTAATCACATTATCATTAACGTGGCAATAAG
>NZ_JAUOQO010000277.1:0-279 GCF_030547725.1 Staphylococcus pasteuri
CTTAGAATATTTTCCCAATAATCCGTTCTACGCTGGTTATCCTCTACTCGCTCTAGCCAAATAATCTTATCTTCAGCCACACTGCGAGTATCTTGCACAATGGTATTGGCTAAACCTTGGCGCTCGGTAAGCAACTCACTCACCCAAGGCTCTAACGTAAAGTTAATCCACTGATGAGCTAACTCTCGGTTTTGTACACCATTCGACACTGCCCAGCAGTCTAACCAAGCTAAAGCGCCCTCTTTGGGAATGGTGTAACCAATGTCTGCGCCTGAATCT
>NZ_JAUOQO010000278.1:0-279 GCF_030547725.1 Staphylococcus pasteuri
GGTTTATCCGCATCAGTCCAATGGATGACAGCTGGCGTTTACAAGAAGAGCTACAACTGCCGCTGTACAACATAGAAGAGATTGATGGGAAGTAACAAACACCTTTGCTTTCATTGCAAAGAAGTTGTTCCGGCAGGTCTGAGCTTATCTGTTCCTATTCTAGGTAAAATGGAACCCATGTGTTGCCAAGGTTGTGCCGCCGTAGCCCAAACCATTATCGACAGTGGCTTAGAAGACTATTACAAGCATCGCACCGCCGCCGCTCCCAGCGCTCAAGGT
>NZ_JAUOQO010000279.1:0-278 GCF_030547725.1 Staphylococcus pasteuri
AGCCATATCTACGTAGATAACTCGGTCGATTTGTCTGCAGCTCTTAATGTTATTGAGAATTCCAAAGTTCAGCGTCCTTCTGCCTGTAATGCGCTAGACAGCCTATTGGTTGATCAAAACGTTGCCGCAGAGTTATTGCCAATGTTGGCCGAGTGTATGAACAATTCATCGGTTAAATTAGTGGCTACCGAAAACGCCATGGCGGGTTTAGCCAATGCCAAAGACTTGCAAGCTGCGGGCGAAGGTGACTTTGATACCGAATGGCTAAGCTACACCCT
>NZ_JAUOQO010000280.1:0-278 GCF_030547725.1 Staphylococcus pasteuri
CCGCTAAATCCATGCATATCACATCAGCCGCAGGAAGCGACTTTAGAATGGACTTAGGCCAATATCCTACCGTTACCGAGTACGGGTTTGCCGATGAACCCGGCCGCTGGGATCATTGGCCAAGCGGCTTCTTATTTAGCTGGCCAAATGAAGGGAGCGCAAACGGTACACTCGTCATTGATAAGGGCGATATCTTGCTGCCATTTAAAATGTACTGCCGTGAGTCGATTACGCTTGAGGTCGAAAACGGCTTTATTACTGGAATTAAGGGCGGGTTT
>NZ_JAUOQO010000281.1:0-278 GCF_030547725.1 Staphylococcus pasteuri
CCACAGGGTCTTGACGATCTGGCCGGGCATGATTTCGTGGCAATGGATACGGCGGATCAGATGATTGCGGCCTTTGCCGGCTTTGACATCCACCTGACGCGCGAGATGCTGACCATTCGCAGCGACAACCATCTGGTGCATTGGCAATTGGCGACCCAGGGCGTGGCGATTGGCATTGCGCCGGATTTCCTTGGCCAATCGACACCGGGGATGGAGCGGCTTCTGCCGGGCTTTGGCCCGATCACCTATCCGGTGTGGCTGGTGGCCCACCGCGAAGT
>NZ_JAUOQO010000282.1:0-278 GCF_030547725.1 Staphylococcus pasteuri
GTCCTGCTCGTAGTACGGCTTCATTCGTCAACCTCCGGCTCTACCGTCAGGTCGCCGTAGTTGGTGCCGTCCTGGTCGAACAGCGTGTAGACGAAGCGGCCGTGGTCATCGCGGTAGAGGTAATCAACGTGAACCGCGTCGGTCGCCTGCCGTGCCGCGACGTGTGGCAGGTCGGCCTCCTCGACAGTGGAGATACCGTCGTCCGTGGTCACAATCCATTTCGGCATATTAGATGTCTCCTAGGGGCGGGATGTGCGTCGGCATCGGCTCTGCGATAC
>NZ_JAUOQO010000283.1:0-278 GCF_030547725.1 Staphylococcus pasteuri
GCATCAATCTTTCTCATATTCCGCTAAATTTAACATTTGCCGCTGTAGCTTAATTCAATCACTTAGCCACAAAACAAACATTTAGTTAACATAATTTAAACATAACACTAGCGTTTTTCACCTGCTGTTTTATAGTTATATTAAGTCGGTTGTCGCTTCTAGATGCCCGGGCGGTAATACCTCATCTGTTAGGCGTTACGCCCCTCCTATCTGTTAGCGGTGCCGGCTGGCCTATTTCTGGGCCACCTAGATTCAACATTTCCCCAACATTTCAGCAT
>NZ_JAUOQO010000035.1:0-467 GCF_030547725.1 Staphylococcus pasteuri
GTAATAGGGGGTATTTTGTCGCTTTTAATGCTGTTTAAATCTAGTCAGAAGGCATTGCTAAAAGCATATTGTGGTGCAGCTATTACATTATTTATTGTAGTTTTGGTGGGGCATGCATGGTAGGTTCAACACTTAACAAGGTGTTCAACCACCGTTACGCCTTCGGCTCCACTGGACAGCCAAAGCGTCGCTGTTTTTGTGCATTCGCTTCGCTCATTATGGCGCAAAACCATCGTCACTTTGTCTGCCGGTTAACACGGCGTTATAACTCATGAGAGATCGCGGATTACAATGAAAGGAATTACCATACTATTAGCTGGAATTTTAATTCTTGGAGCCATAGGCTATTTTGGCTTATCAGCAATTAATGAGCATATTGATCGTGAATCTGGTGCTGTTGTTGAGCAAACACTTTCGGATAATACTATTAAACAGCTTATGGTTTTGTCAGAGATACAGACTGATAT
>NZ_JAUOQO010000284.1:0-278 GCF_030547725.1 Staphylococcus pasteuri
ACTTATTACACACTCATCACGGGACTGATCGTGCACTGATCATGGCGCTATCATGCATTGTCTACATGACTCCACATTCACTGATCACGTGGATGATCATGCACTGATCACCTGGCTGATCATGCACTGATCACGTGGCTGATCACACACTGATCACGTGACTGATCATGCACTGATCACGTGGCTATCATGCACTGCTCACGTGGCCTGTCATGCAGAGATCACGTGGCTATCATGCACTGATCACGAGACTGATCATGCACTGATCACATCTATAT
>NZ_JAUOQO010000285.1:0-278 GCF_030547725.1 Staphylococcus pasteuri
GTTAACGGTAATGAACTCGAAAAATATGAAACGGGTGAAGTATATCAGAGGTTATCTTCATCAAATATTGTATTTCTCCACAATTCAACAGGGGGAGGTAATAAATTCTACCACCCCTCAGGAGCTAGAAGTTTCCATGAGATGATGCTCTCAAAAGATGAGAAAGAAGAGTTAAATAAAGAGCAAGAAAGAATTAGAAAAAAAGTAAAGAAGTTTGCTTCTGAGCATAGAGGTGAATTGTCTGGGCTTCTAGGTAAACTAGAAGAAAAATATGAAGT
>NZ_JAUOQO010000286.1:0-278 GCF_030547725.1 Staphylococcus pasteuri
ATATTCTTCACGCCAATGAAGGGGCTGATGTTATTAACGCTGGCGATGGTAACGATTTTGTCTACGCAGGTAGCGGTAACGATGTTATTGACGGCGGCGCAGGTACCGATACTTTATTTGGCGAGACAGGCGACAACGTCATTGATGCCGGAAGCGGTGATGATATTGTTTATACCGATAGCGGCAACGATAACATTACAACTGGTACTGGGCACGACACCGTATTTGCAGGTGCTGGTGATAACATTATTACCACTGGTGCAGACAAAGATACAGTT
>NZ_JAUOQO010000287.1:0-278 GCF_030547725.1 Staphylococcus pasteuri
GGGCTGGAACGACCACCGCCGGGCATTTTCGCATTACGCCATGGGCCGCATCCTGTTGCACAGCGATCCCGATCAGGCACGGGCCGAATTCGAAGCGGCCAAACGATTCTATGAATATTCCCCCTCGGCCGAGTTGCATCAGGCCTATGCCGCGTCGCAATTGGCCTCGCTGGAACTGGCGCGCAACAACCCCGAACGGGCCATGCTGTTGATCGGGCCGCATATCGACACCGCCGCCCGCCACGAAAACGCGGCGCTGCTCAGCACCCTGATGATGT
>NZ_JAUOQO010000288.1:0-278 GCF_030547725.1 Staphylococcus pasteuri
GTATTGGGGATCGTCAGCAAGTAGTCCATTTTTCTTCCCGAAGTTAGCTACTTGACGTGCAACGGGCAACCATCGGTTTTGCTTGTTCCCGGAACTTTTAACCTCCATCTCTTCAATAAAATCGAGAGCACTATCGAACTTGCCAAGATAGACCTTTGAATAAATTGAGAGAATTTTATCCTTTTCCGTCGAACCAGCCCCTACACCCTCGCAAAGCTTTTCGACTGCTTTCCAATTGCCTTGACAAGCTTTTGCCCGAATCTGCAGGTCCCGTAGCC
>NZ_JAUOQO010000289.1:0-278 GCF_030547725.1 Staphylococcus pasteuri
GCCTCGTACATCACCAGACCGTCACCCCGGTCGGAATTCATCCAGCAGGTGTGGTTGTAGATTTCCACCGCATGGGCGGCGTCGAGCGCCAATCCGTCTTCCAGTTGTAATTGATACCAATGCGGATGGGCAATCGCCACAAAGGCCCCGGCGGCGCGGGCGCGGCGGGCCAGATCCGGGCCGGTTTCATCCGCTGGCGGCACGGCAAAGTCATCGGGCAGACCGACCGCAAGGATGTGCCAGGGTTCCCCGCGCGAGGTTTGTGGCCCGTGCAGCTC
>NZ_JAUOQO010000290.1:0-278 GCF_030547725.1 Staphylococcus pasteuri
GTAATTGACTTATCCATTAAACCCGATTTTATAAAAGCTATAAACGTATAACCCCTACCAATAAACAAAGCAAATCAATTAAACCACTAAAAAACTAAAATTATGAACACAGTAACAGTAACTAAGGATGAATTATTAGCCCAAAAAAATGAACTTTGTAACAAGTTAAATGCTAATAACCACAAAGAAGTATTGCAACTATTAAAGGAAAATGAAACGGCAATAAAAGAACTGAACAAAATAGACCTAATAAAAAAGGTAAATTTAAAATATAGCCG
>NZ_JAUOQO010000291.1:0-278 GCF_030547725.1 Staphylococcus pasteuri
GCCAAGCTCTAAACAAATCTTAGGAATTTGAGTGGTTTTACCAGAGCCTGTTTCACCGGCAATGATCACCACTTGATTGTCGCGAATCGCCTCATAAATAGTTTGCTTTTGTTCAGCAACCGGCAGCTGTGGTGGGTATTCAATAGGTGGAATAGCACTACGACGACGCTTAGCTAAATCTAGAGATTTATCTAAGCTTGAACTGAATTTTTCAAAAGCGGCACTTTGCTTGGCCTGATCATCTGAATTTAGTTGAGCAAGCTGTCGCTGCAGACGAT
>NZ_JAUOQO010000016.1:0-15486 GCF_030547725.1 Staphylococcus pasteuri
AAAGAAATTGATAATAATCCTGACTTAACGCCAGAACAAAAAGCTGCTGCTAAAAACGAAGTCAATCGCCTTAAAGATCAGGCATTGAAAGATATTAATAATGCGAAAGACTTAACTGGCATTGATAAAGCGAAATCTCAAGCTCAAGATACAATCAACCAATTTGATCCAAATCAATTTACGATTGATCAAGCGAAAGACAAAGCGAAACAAGCTATCGAAGACGCAGCTAACAACAAACTTAAAGAAATTGATAATAATCCTGATTTAACACCAGAACAAAAAGCTGATGCTAAAGACGAAGTGAATCGTCTAAAAGATCAAGCGCTTAAAGATATTGATAATTCAAAATCACTTGAAGATATAACTAAACAACAACATAAGTTTATATCTCAGATTATTTCTGTAAATCCAATTAAAGATTTAGTGAAACGTAAAGACGATGCTATTAAAAATATCAATAAAATATCAACACAAAAAGCTAATGACATAAGAAACAGTAGATTTGGTACTGCAAGTCAAAAACAAGATGCTTTAAATAGAATTAATAGCATAGTTAATGACACGATTAGAAGAATCAAAAATGCTCACACACCACAAGAAGTGGATGATGCATTGAGAGATGGTATTAATCGTATCTTAGCTGTTCAAATCAATACAAATATTGGTAGAAACAGAAATCAATTCAACAATACTTTAAATAGACCTTTCGATTTAACTAGAGTAGTTAGAGCTAATCAAACTAATGCTACTACTATCTTCGGAAATGGAACTAAAGAAAAATTAAATGGCAGCATACCTAGCGATAAATCTAAACAAAACAAAGATAAAAATAACAATCATCAAAATACACATAGTGTGACAGATTCAATTGCTAATGTACTTAAAAAGACACTAGGATTTGTAGGTATTTCTGGATTATTAGCTAGTTTCTGGTTTGTAATGGCAAAACGCCGTAGAAAAGAAGAAGAAGACGAAATGTTGAATCATAAAGATACTATTAAAGATGATAAAAAACATTTATTGAGTGATAATGACCATGAACCATTGTTATTATCTAAACAGAAAAAAGATGAAACAGAAACTAACAAACAATCTTCAAATTCATCAAAAGAGAAAAAGCTTAAAGGTAATGATAAAGATGCACCTATATTAATTGCTAAAAAGAAACAAAATCGTAAAGATAATGAAAATAAAGCAAAAGGTAAATCAACATCTAATTACAAGAAAGTCACAAACTCAAAAAAGAAGAAAAAGAATAATAAAAAATCTTCAAAACGTAAAAAATAAAACACAATAAATTTATCCTAATTCTTCAAAATAAAGGTGTACGGAATATAAAATTCTAAGACAAATGAAAAAAGGTAATTTCTATTGAAATAATATAGAAATTGCCTTTTTCATTATCTATAAGTATTTTAATGAAAAATTACATATAAATACGTAGTATTTATGGCAAGACTCCTGAGGGAACAGTACTAGTTGAAGACCTTAGAAATTCTCACAGATTTATCTGTGTAGTATTTCTGGCTGAAACTGTACCATGGGAAGGGACCCAACACAGAGAAACTGATTAAATCAGTTTCTACAAGCAAAGCAAGTTGGGCATAGCGAAGCCATGCAATACGAAGTATTGGATATAAAGAAAGCACTAAGATGATTAAAATAAATCATCTTAGTGCTATTATTTTAAGACTTATATTCCAGCATCTTCTTTTTACTATTTACGCTTTAACAATTTAAATAAAGCCTGTTGTGCATGTTGATTAGCTTCTTTATTTTGTTCTCTAGGAACCCATTTTACAAACAATAACTCAAAATCTCTTTCCAATAATTCTAATTGTTCAAAATAGGGTTTAAATTTAGCATTTTTAATATATCCCGCATCAACACTATCCGCTATCAACTTCGAATCTGTGTATAGAAGGGCATTACTTACTTTAAGTTCTCTTGCATGTTCCAATGCATGAATGCACGCTGCCCATTCAGCACTATGATTATCCATTTCACCTAATTCATGAGTGAAAATATGATGTTGATCATCTTCTTTAATGACGATAGCACAAGTACTCATTCCAGGATTACCTTTTGTTGCTGCGTCAAAATTAATTTTTGCCATTTTCACACCCGCTTATATCAAAATTCCTTACAATCTAAATCATAATATCTATTTTAATCAAAAGAACAGTAATTTAAAAATACTTCAATTAAAAACATCAAATTATGGATTTATTTAAATAAAAAACACGCTTCAACTCAATTATAAATTAAGTAAAGCGTGTGGCCACTATATATTAATAACCTTCATCCAATTTACTAATTTTACCTTTACGATAAAATGATTTCGCAATATAGCCAAATGGCACATTGAAAATAGTAGATATAAGTTTTAATACATATGTTGTTATGAATATTTCAAATACTGCCATACCAGGTAAACTTCCGATAAATGCGATAGATACGAAAAGGGCAGTATCAATGATAGAACTAATTACAGTACTACCATATGCTCTTATAATAAACGTTTTATCAGAACTAAATATTTTTTTAATTAGTGAGAAGATAAACACATCTATATGTTGTCCGATAATATATGCAACGATTGAACCTAATGCGATTCGTGGCACAACATCAAAAATGGCATGAAATGCGCTTTGAGCTGTGTCTTCTGGAGCAGGAATAAAATGTAATGACATTTGCATGACAATAATCATAACTAATGTTGAAGAAAATCCTAACCACACTGCACGTTTAGCTACTTTTCTTCCATAAATATCATTCAATATATCAGTAGCCAAATAAATAGACGCAAACATGACATTACCTAAAGTAGCTGAAATACCAAATATTTCTACAGTTTTGATGACTTGAATATTAGCAATAATTGTACCAATTGCTACCCAAGCTATTAAACCATGTTTACCAAACAATCGATACATCACTACCATTAAAATAAACGTTACTAAAAACGTAGCTATTCCAAAAATTTCATTATACATATACTTTTCCTCCTAAATTTTGTTAATGCGGGTGTTTAGAAACCGCTAAAATAACTTAACCATTTTACTTGAAAAATGTTACTAATGCAATACGTAACGTTAATTAAATTTGTGGTTCTTAATAGCAAATTGATTATTGTTAATCCATCCATAATAAATGCTATAATGTTTACATGTGAATGATTGAGGTAGTATTAAAAACTAAATGTATCTCTTTATTTGCGACATAATAAACGCTATAGCTAAAGGGAGTTGAGAATATACTTACTTATTCCGAACAACAAGCTATAAATCGAATTGATCTATTATTGACTACGTATTGTCATCAATGTCCATTAAAGTCGCATATAAGAAAGACTGAAAATAAGACGCAGGCACATCATTTTTGTATCAATGAATGTTCAATTGGTAAACAAATCAAACAAATTGGAAACGAACTTCAATAGGAGGTAGTTAATATGGAAATTGTTTCAATTTCAGAAACACCAAACCACAACACTATGAAAATCACTTTAAATGAATCACGTGAAGATATGAAATCAAATACTTATACAGAAGCTCAAGAAGGACAACCTGAATTTATCAATGCATTATTCGATATCGACGGTGTGAAATCTATTTTTTACGTTATGGATTTCATCTCTGTAGATAAAGAGAATCAAGCTGATTGGAATACACTTATTCCTCAAATTGAAGATAAATTCAACCAATAATCAAATTTAATTTCATGGAGGGACACATTTATGGAAATTTTACGTGTAGAACCTACACCGAGTCCTAATACTATGAAAATTGTTCTATCTGAAAAGAGGCAAGACAATAAATCAAATACTTATACTGAGGTAAACGAACAACAACCTCAATATATTAAAGATTTATTAAATCTTGAAGGTGTTAAGTCTATTTTCCATGTTATGGATTTTCTAGCTATAGATAAACAACCAAAAGCCGATTGGGAGAATGTTTTGCCATTAATTACATCTACTCTAAATAATGAAGAAAATGAGAATCAAGAATATCAACCAGATGAACATTATGGCGAGATTAAGGCAGAAGCATTAATGTTTAAGGGTATACCATATCAAATTAAATTATCAACTCAACAAGATGAAAAACGTAAACAATTACCAGAGTTTTATGTAGATAGTATGCTTAAAGCTCAAAAAGATAATGATAATGTCGTTTTTCTAAGAAAATGGGAAAATTTAGGCATACGATATGGCGACATAGATGAAGTCATGGATGACGTTTATGAAGAAATATTAGCGTTATACCCAGTGTCAAGAATAGAACAATTAGTTAACGAAGCACTAGAAACAGATATTGTTATCCCCGAAAGTCATTATAAACATGTAACATTAGCTGAATTTCAACAAGCTTCTGATTGGAAAGAAAAATTACGTATGCTTAAAGCATTTCCAACGCCGACTTTTGACGATATTCCTTTATTAGATTATGCATTAAATGAGGAAAAGATTCCGCTTCGTCGTGAGGCTGTAGTTTTACTAGGTATGGTTGAGGATAAAGACATTTTACCTTATATTTATAAAGGGTTACACGATAAGAGTCCTGCCGTACGACGAACTGCAGGGGATTGTTTAAGTGACTTAGGTTATAAAGAAGCACTTCCAGAAATGGAAAAAGCATTAGATGATCCTCAAAAAATCGTTCGTTGGAGAGCTGCTATGTTTATTTTTGATGAAGGAAACGAGCAACAGCTAAATAGCTTAAAAGCACATGCTAATGATTCAGCGTATGAAGTTAAATTACAAATTGAAATGGCCATTTCTAGAATAGAAAATGGGGATGAAGCCCTAGGTTCAGTTTGGAAACAAATCGCTAATAGAAATAAATCCTAATAATTACTAAAAGGAGCATAAAATTATGAATGCCTATGATCAATATATGAAAGAACTTGCACAACAAATGCGTTCTGAACTTACAGATCATCAGTTTGAAAGTTTAGAATCTAGTGAATCAGTAAATCAATATATGAATAATGTAAATGAAGACGATACAACATTTGTTGTTATTAATTCAACATGTGGTTGTGCAGCAGGTTTAGCACGCCCAGCAGCAGTAGCAGTTGCTGAACAAAATGAAGCTAAACCAACTCATAAAGTAACTGTCTTTGCAGGACAAGATAAAGAAGCTACTGAAACAATGCGTGAATATATTCAACAAGTACCTTCAAGTCCTTCATTCGCATTATTTAAAGGACAAAATCTCGTTCATTTCATGCCTAGAGAACATATCGAAGGTAGAGATATTAACGATATCGCAATGGATTTAAAAGATGCATTCGACGATTATTGTGAAACAAAATAATGCTGATTAGAGTGATACGGGAGGCTCATATTAATTTGAGTGTCCTGTATCGCTTTTTTATTAATAAGAAAAATTGACCCTTCATTAATTTTATCAAATATCTTGTTTCATACTTTTTTATGCGTCTAATTACCAGTATAATAATATTAATGTGACTATTGAAAGATAATAGGATTCCACTTCATTACATAAAATATAGAAAGGATGTATACAACCATGCTCAATTCATTCGACGCAGCATATCACGGTCTTTGTGAAGAAATCTTAGACATTGGAAATCAACGAGATGATCGTACACATACAGGCACAATTTCAAAATTTGGTCATCAACTAAGATTTGATTTATCCAAAGGCTTTCCTTTATTAACGACTAAGAAAGTTTCGTTTAAACTTGTAGCTACAGAATTATTATGGTTTATCAAAGGGGATACAAATATCCAATATTTATTAAAATACAATAATAATATTTGGAATGAATGGGCTTTTGAAAATTATGTTAATTCTAATGATTATCATGGTCCAGATATGACAAATTTTGGCCATCGTTCATTACATGATAGTGATTTTAACGAATTATATAAAGTTGAAATGAAGAAATTCAAAGAGAAAATTTTAACTGATGATACGTTCGCACAAAAATATGGTGATTTAGGAAATGTATACGGTAAACAATGGAGAGATTGGGAAGATAAAGATGGCAACCATTTTGATCAACTTAAAACTGTTATCGAGCAAATTAAACAAAATCCTAATTCACGCCGTCATATCGTTTCAGCTTGGAACCCAACTGAAATCGATACAATGGCATTACCTCCGTGTCATACGATGTTCCAATTCTATGTACAAGATGGAAAATTAAGTTGTCAATTATATCAACGTAGTGCAGATATCTTTTTAGGTGTTCCATTTAATATTGCAAGCTATGCCTTACTTACTCATTTAATAGCTAAAGAATGCGGTTTAGAGGTTGGGGAATTTGTCCATACTTTTGGTGATGCACATATTTATTCAAATCATATGGATGCTGTACAAGAACAACTTTCTCGTGATAGTTTCAATCCACCTCAAATCAAAATTAACTCAGATAAATCTATTTTTGATATCGACTATGAAGACATAGAATTAATTAACTATGAGTCTCATCCAGCTATCAAGGCACCAATTGCAGTATAATTTTTAAATTAATCTTAATATTGATAAGTATTTTACAAATTTTCAAATTTATCTTTAGAAAACTTCCTTAATTACTACCTAATAGTAACGAATTGTATTCAATTTATGTTACATTTAATTTATGAAATCGATACACTAATGCCCACATATCAAGGAGGACAATGAAATGACATTATCTATTTTAGTCGCACATGATCAACAAAGAGTCATAGGTTATCAAAATCAATTACCATGGCATCTTCCTAATGATCTTAAACATGTTAAACAATTATCTACAGGTCATACATTAGTTATGGGAAGAAAAACATATGAATCTATAGGCAAACCTTTACCTAATAGACGTAACGTTGTTTTGACTAATAATAAGTCATTTCATCCTGAAGGTGTGGACGTTATTCACTCTTTTGAAGAAATAAAAGATTTAACAGGTCATGTGTTTATATTCGGTGGCCAAACTTTGTTTGAAGAAATGATTGATAAAGTAGACGATATGTATATAACTGTGGTTAATGGTAAGTTTCAAGGAGATACTTTCTTTCCTCGTTATACTTTTGAAGATTGGGAAGTTGAGTCCTCAGTTGAAGGCGAACTAGACGAAAAAAATACTATTCCACATACATTTTTACATTTAATAAGGAAAAAATCATAGGGGGACTATTTATGGTTAAGCAAGTTATCGTTACAGATTCTACTTCAGATTTACCTCAAAGTTATTTAAAAGAAAACGCAATCCATGTAATCCCATTAAATCTTACAATTAATGGTAAATCTTATGTTGACCAAGTTGACATTACATCTTCGGAATATATTGAGTATTTAGAACAAGATGCTGATGTTAAAACAAGTCAGGCTTCTATTGGTGAAATTATTAACGTTTATGAAAAACTTGGGGAAGGTGATGTAGAAATTATTAGCATACATTTATCTTCTGGTTTAAGCGGTATGTATAATACAGCTTACCAAGCTAGTCAAATGGTAGATGCTAATGTCACTGTAATTGATTCCAAATCTATTTCTAACGGTCTAGCTTATCAAATTAAACATATCGTTGAACTTTTCGAAGAAGGTACGTCAACATCTGATATTGTTGATAGTGTTAAAAAGTTGCAAGACAACACTAAGTTATTTGTAGTAATTGGCCAATTAAATCAATTAATTAAAGGTGGACGTATAAGTAAAACTAAAGGACTTATAGGTAATATCATGAAAATCAAACCTATAGGTACGCTCAATGATGGTAAATTGGAACTCGTTCACAACGCTCGAACACAAAACACTAGTATCAATTATTTAAAAAAAGAAATTTCTGAATTCATTGAAAATCATAAACTTAAATCAGTAGGTATTACTCACGCAAATGCCATGGATTTTGTAGATAAAGTTAAAAATACATTTACAGAAGCTTTTAATTTCCATAATTATGATGTAAATGTTACAACACCTGTCATTTCAACACATACAGGTAAAGGCGCTATTGGATTGGTTGTTGTTCGCGAAAACTAATCCAATATATAGATATTTATAAACTTTTGAGCGTTTATCTTTATTTCTTTAATATAATATCGTAAATTATTAACAAAATAGGAAGGAGGCAATCAAATGGCTTATGCAACGTTAGCTGGAGGTTGTTTTTGGTGTATGGTAAAACCATTCACATCATATCCTGGTATTAAATCAGTTGTTTCTGGATATAGTGGTGGGCATGTAGAAAATCCTACTTATGAGCAAGTATGTACTAATCAAACTGGTCATGTAGAAGCTGTGCAAATTACCTATGATCCTAAAATAACTTCATTTGAAAATATTTTAGATGTTTACTTCAAAACATTTGACCCTACAGACGATGGGGGTCAGTTTTTCGACCGTGGTGAAAGTTATCAACCTATCATTTTTTACCATGACGAAGAACAACGTAAAGCTGCAATACTGAAGAAACAACAAATTGATGAACAAGGTATTTTTAAGAAACCTGTTATTACTCCAGTTAAACCATATAAAAACTTCTATCCTGCAGAAGACTATCATCAAGATTACTATAAGAAAAATCCTGAACATTACGAACAATATCAACGAGGTTCAGGCAGAAAAGCATTTATAGAATCACATTGGGGGTCTCAACATGATTAAGAAGAATAAAGATGAACTAAATGATATGGAGTATCTTGTTACACAAGAAAATGGGACAGAACCTCCATTTCAAAATGAATATTGGAATCATTTTGAAAAAGGTATATATGTCGATAAATTATCTGGCAAACCATTATTCACTTCAGAAGAGAAATTCGAATCTGATTGTGGTTGGCCTAGCTTTTCGAAAGAAATCGACGATGAAGAAATTATCGAGCTAGTAGATAAAACGTTTGGTATGGTTAGAACCGAAGTACGTTCTGAAGATGCAAATAGTCATTTAGGACATGTATTTAACGATGGCCCTAAAGATAAAGGCGGTTTAAGATATTGTATCAATTCAGCATCAATTCAATTTATACCATATGACAAATTAGAAGAATTAGGTTACGGTGACTTAATACAACACTTTGAGAAATAGGAGTGGAACAAAATGTTTAAAAAATTATTCGGTAAAAGTAAAGAAGTAGATAAAAATATTCAAGTTTATTCACCATTATCAGGTGAATACGTTAAAATCGAAGACATTCCAGACCCAGTATTTGCTCAGAAAATGATGGGCGAAGGATTTGGTATTAACCCAACAGAGGGTACTGTAGTATCACCAATCGAAGGTACAGTAGATAATGTTTTCCCTACAAAACATGCTATTGGTCTAAAAGCTGAAAATGGACTTGAATTATTAGTTCATATCGGATTAGATACTGTCCAATTAGACGGTGAAGGTTTTGAAGTATTAGTGGATAGTGGTGACAATGTTAAAGTTGGAGATCCAATTATCAAATTCGATGTTGAATACATTAAAAATAATGCAAAATCAGTTATTTCTCCTGTAATTATTACTAATTCTGATCAAGCAGCATCAATTCATTTTGATGATGTTCAAGCAGCAGTTAAAGGTGAAACAAAAGTCATTGATGTGACAATGAACTAATGAAAAATTATTCATTTTATCAATTCGCTATGACAGTTAGAGGTAGAAAAGATGATAAAGGGAAATTAGCTGAACAAATATTTGAAGATTTAGCATTCCCACGTCATGAGAATGATTTCAACGAACTATCTGAATATATCGAAACTCATGGTGATTTTACTCTATCTATGTCAGTCTTCGATGATTTATATGAAGAATATACTGAATGGCTTAAATTTTAATAATTATGTATTTATCGCCTGTGACAATAGAATTTTGTTACAGGCTTATTTTAAATTCTTTTTAACTTTATCATGTTATATTTCAGTTGATTTTGAAGAATAATCCATACATACTGTAAGTATCATTTTGAAAGCAAATGATTAAATGTATTAAATTGAATTTAAAATAAAGATAAAGTTATCATAAAGATGTTTCACTCAAAGACATCAAATTGAATTGTCACCATTTTTAAAAGGAGTGATTATGTGACTAATAATAAAGAGGATCAAACGCCAGATGAGCAACAAAATTCAATACAAGATAAGAAGAAAGATAAACCAAAGAAACCAATTCATCTTAAATTATGGCAACTGATTACATTACTAATAGGTATTATCGTTATAACTGCGGCTATTACCGTTGCAGCAACAATACTAATCAGTCATCACATGAGTGGTTTAAATAAGGAACAACGTGCAAATTTACATAAGATTGAATATGTTTATAAAACTTTAAATAAAGATTACTATAAAAAACAAAAATCTGACAAACTATCACAAGCAGCTATAGACGGTATGGTTAAAGAATTAAAAGATCCTTATTCAGAATATATGACTAAAGAACAAACGAAATCATTCAATGAAGGTGTGTCCGGTGATTTTGTCGGTATAGGCGCTGAAATGCAAAAGAAAAACGATCAAATTAGTATTACTAGCCCTATGAAAGGCTCCCCAGCGGAAAAAGCAGGGATCAAACCGAAAGATGTTGTTACAAAAGTTAATCATAAATCAATAAAGAATAAGCCACTAGATGAAGTCGTCAAAATGGTTAGAGGTAAAAAAGGAACAAAATTAGTCTTAACGATTAAACGAGGCTCAGTAGAAAAAGATATTTCAATTAAACGTGATACTATTCATGTTAAAAGTGTTGAATATGAGAAGAAAGATAATGTTGGCGTAATCACAATTAATAAATTCCAAAACAATACTTCTGGCGAACTTAAAAATGCTGTCAAGAAAGCACACAAACAAGGTGTACGAGATATTGTTTTAGATTTACGTAACAATCCAGGTGGATTATTAGATGAAGCTGTGAAAATGGCAAATATTTTCATAGATAAAGACAAAACTGTTGTCCAACTTCAAAAAGGTGATGACAAACAACAACTTAAAACAGAAAATGACCCATTAAAAGAAGCTAAAGACATGAAAGTTTCAATCCTAATTAATGAAGGTTCAGCAAGTGCATCAGAAGTATTCACTGGCGCACTCAAAGATTATCACAAAGCTAAAGTCTATGGTTCTAAATCATTTGGTAAAGGTATTGTTCAAACAACACGTGAATTTGATGATGGTTCACTATTGAAATATACAGAATTGAAATGGTTAACACCTGATGGCCATTATATTCATGGTAAAGGTATTCAACCAGATGTAAAAATAGAAACTCCAAAATATCAATCTCTAAATGTCATACCTAATAAGAAAACATATAAAATCGGTGATGAAAGCAAGCATGTTAAAACAATGAAAATTGGGTTAACTGCATTAGGATTCAAAGTTGATAACGAATCTAAAACATTTGATTCAAGCTTAGAATCGGCTATAAAGAAATTCCAAGAAGACAACAATTTAAAAGTAACAGGTGAATTTGATAAAGAAACAAATGATAAATTCACTCTAAAATTAGTCGAAAAATCTAATAAAAATGACACAGTTTTAGATAAATTAATCAAGAAGTTGAAATAAGTTTAAAAAGATGAAAATATGTGAATTAAATGATGAAAGCTTTTTAACCTATAACTATAAATACAAAGAGGTGTTTTAGATTATGATTAGATTAGCAACAAAAAATGATCTTTCAAGTATTGAGAATTTAGTAGAAGAAGCAAAAGAAATTATGGAGAAATTCAACAATAATCAGTGGGATGACAAATACCCTGTCACTGAACATTTTGAAGAAGATATCGAATCTGAAACACTTTATGTATTAGATGTTGATAATGAAATTTATGGTTTTATTGTCATCGACCAAAATCAATCAGAATGGTATGATGAACTAGAATGGCCTATTGATCGTAAAGGGGCATATGTGATACACCGTTTAGCTGGTTCTCAGTCTTATAAAGGTGCTGCTACTGAATTATTCCAATTTGCAGTAGATATGACAGAAGAGCACGGTGTTCATGTCATTTTGACTGATACATTTGCACTTAATAAACCAGCTCAAGGATTATTCGAAAAATTTGGCTTTACAAAAGTGGGCGAAGCCGAAATTGATTATCATCCTTTCGATCGCGGTGCACCATTTTACGCATATTATAAAAACATATAAGAATAGAGGTTATATTTATGACTAAAATCGCATTTACAGGTGGAGGAACAGTTGGACACGTTTCAGTTAACTTAAGTCTGATTCCAACTGCAACAGACAAAGGCGATGAAGCTTTTTATATTGGATCAAAATCTGGAATAGAAAGGGAAATGATTGAATCTCAATTACCAAATATTCCATATTATCCAATTTCTAGTGGTAAATTACGACGCTATTTATCATTTGATAATGCTAAAGACATCTTTAAAGTTTTAAAAGGTGTTTTAGATGCTCGCAAAATTCTAAAAAAACAAAAGCCAGATTTATTATTTTCTAAAGGTGGGTTTGTTTCTGTACCAGTAGTGATTGCAGCTCGTTCTTTAAAAATTCCTACAATCATTCATGAGTCAGATTTAACACCAGGTTTAGCCAATAAAATTGCATTGAAATTTGCTAAAAAAATCTATACAACATTTGAAGATACATTAAATTACTTACCTAAAGACAAAGCAGACTTTGTTGGCGCAACAGTACGTGAAGATTTAAAACAAGGTGATAAACAACGTGGTTACCAATTAACTGATTTTAAACAAGACAAAAAAGTGTTACTTGTTATGGGTGGTAGTTTAGGAAGTAAAAAATTAAATGACGCTATAAGAGAAAATTTAGAAGCTTTATTACAACAATATCAAGTTATTCATCTTACAGGTAAAGGATTAGTAGATAATTCAATAAATAAAGAGGGATATATACAGTTTGAATTTGTTAAAGATGATTTAACTGATTTATTAGCTATTACTGATACTGTTGTCAGTCGTGCAGGTTCAAATGCAATATATGAATTTTTAACATTAAGAATACCAATGTTATTAATTCCTTTAGGTTTAGATCAATCCCGTGGTGATCAAATAGATAATGCGAAAAACTTCGAAACTAAAGGTTATGGTCGAGCTATTCCTGAAGATGAACTTACACAAGTAAGATTGATACAAGAACTTAACCATATCGAATCTAACCGTGATGACATCATTAAACAAATGCAAACTTACAAAGAAAGTTACACTAAAGAAGATATATACGATAAAATTATCAAAGATGCTTTGAATCAATAGGGGGAATATTGCAATGAGTCGATTAAAACGAATTTCATTACTTATCATTTTTACTTTGATATTCGGTATCATTGCATTCTTTCACGAATCTCGATTAGGTAAGTGGATTGATAATGAAGTATATGAGTTCATTTATGCCTCAGAAAGCTTCATCACTACATCTATTATGTTAGGTGCAACAAAACTCGGTGAAGTTTGGGCAATGGTATGTTTATCTTTAATATTAATCGCTTATTTAATGTTAAAACGTTTAAGAATAGAAACACTCTTTTTTGTAATTGTGATGAGTTTATCTAGTATTTTAAACCCTGTATTAAAAAACATCTTTGATAGAGAAAGACCAACGTTATTACGTTTAATCGATATTACTGGTTTTAGTTTCCCAAGCGGTCATGCAATGGGATCTACTTCTTATTTTGGTAGTATCATTTATATTCTTAATAGAACTGATTCAGGTTTATCTAAAGGCGTACTTATTGGCTTAGCAGCCTCACTAATATTAATGGTGTCAACATCTCGTGTATACTTAGGCGTACATTATCCAACAGACATTATCGCTGGTATTATAGGCGGAGCCTTTAGTATTGTTTTATCAACATTGATCTTAAACAATAAATTACAAAGCACTTAAATTTGAAGAGATACTATTTTACTTAGAGGGGCATATATCTAAATTAACATTAGATATATTCCTCTCATTTTTCTATATATGTATATAACTAAGAAAGGAGCGAAAAGATGACACATAAAACATATAACTGTCCAGTAGAAGCAGTAATTAGTTTAATTGGTGGAAAATATAAACCTATTATATTGTGGTACCTCCTAAATAATACTTTACGTTTTAATGAAATCCAACGATTACTACCTCAAGCTTCTCCAAAAATGTTAAGTCAACAGCTTAAAGAACTACAAAAAGAAGGGTTCATTGAGAAGGTTATTTACCCAGAAGTACCTCCTAAAACAGAATATTATATGACAGACTACGGAAAAACATTGGAACATATTTTAAATGAAATGTGTAATTGGGGAGAGGAGTTTATGGGAGATTATATTGTTAAGCCAACAGATAGCTAGTATCTATTAATCCATACTTACCTTTTGGATACTATCTTACATTAAAGTGCGTTCTTCTCAAGATAAATATGTAATGCTACTATTAATTAAAATCAATTGGGAAGGAATGACTTAAATGTTAAATGAAATTAAATGGCCAGAAAAATGGTTACCAGGTACAACAGATAATTTTGCTTCAAATGAAATCATCGTTAAAGATTTATCATTTGATAATGTTATAGAGAGTTTATTAAACACTTCTAAATGGGAAAATTACTATTCAAATAGTAGCGATATTTATATGTATAATCAAGATTCTCCAGTTTTAAAACAAAATACACGTTTTAAATTTAAAACATTCGGTTTTGATATAGAAGCTGAAGTTGAAGAATGTATGGTTGAAGATAATATTGCAAGAATCGCATGGCATGGCTGGAATAATGCAACAGGTGATGAATTCTTAGATTTTTATCATGCTTGGCTTATTGAAAAATTATCCCATAACAGACTAAGAATTTTAACTCAAGAATCACAAATTGGTAAACCAGCGAAAGACATGGCTAGTGACAACACTTATCCTATGATTAATGGACATCAGGAATGGATAACTACATTAGCTAACTTTTCAATGTAATATATTAATATCATAAAGAATAGAGCATTAAGATGATTGAAATCAAAGTCATCTTAATGCTCTTTTTTTTAATATCATTCACTATAGATTTTAATCAAAAAGTTCATACTGTTTTAGAGTTTTTTCTATTTTATTTTTGAGACTGTCTTGTTGCTCTTTTTCTTCTTTTCTCATTTTTTTATGTTCTTCAACATGACTTGGTCTGGACACCCAATTTTGGAATGATTTTTTCTCATCCCATTTTGATACAATAGAATATTCTATTTTTGATTTTGTTTCATTTTTCCATACTTCAGCATCAATTAAACCTTCGAATCCTTCAAAATCAGATTTCGCATTTTCGGCTTTTTTTAATAAAACTTCTTTTGCAGATTCATCTGATGTAGAAAAAGTAACTTGTGCAATAAACATTTAAATTCCCTCCAATAGATTTATCATTACAAATTATTGAGATACATTATCAATTATAATCAACTTTTACAGAATTCTCTAACGATTGAATTCTAATAACTCTTCGGTTCGCATGAGTTTACTCATGCATAACTCCCTCTAACGAATCAATTCGTAAGGTTTCTAGGTTCGCATGAGCTTTCCTCATGCATAACTCCC
>NZ_JAUOQO010000292.1:0-277 GCF_030547725.1 Staphylococcus pasteuri
GTCCGGAGGTCGACATGCGCAAATCATACACATTTCGAAACTCTTCAAAGCTCAACATGTTGGCGCGCGACATAGTTCCACTACCTATGTGGATCTCGATATTTTGGAAAGTCGTGCGTGTGTAGTTCTCACTAGGAGATCCCTCGAAAACGTCCTGGCCTTCACCGCCGTCCAGAACCGTCCAAGGAGACCCTCCATAGTCGCGCTGCGAATAAACTCTCAGGATATCGTTGCCTGCTCCTGCTTGAAGCGTATCACCACTCTCATATCCTATGAG
>NZ_JAUOQO010000293.1:0-277 GCF_030547725.1 Staphylococcus pasteuri
ATCCTAACCCTCTTGAAGGTGGTAAATTAGTTTGAATTTTAATTAATAATGGCTCTTCTACACCCGTTTTGTCGATAAAACGTGTCACGATTGATTTTAAATGCTCTGGCGCATCATAAAGTAGACCATCATAAACATCACTTTCGATGGCTGTATAATTTCCCTTTTCAAGGCTTTCTATTAACACTTTAATTTTACCGGCGTTAAATGGAATAGCGATAGCAGGTTGGCCAAAAGTTACTGCGTGCTCGCCTATCAAAATAATTTTACCGGTAGA
>NZ_JAUOQO010000294.1:0-277 GCF_030547725.1 Staphylococcus pasteuri
GTGTTATTGGCTTCAGCCGGTCAAGCAGACACGTTTGATCCGGCAACAGCGAACACGGCCGACCGGATGACCTATCACCGCGCGATTGACGCGGCGGTATGGGCCATGCCTTTGATGAACTTCAAGTTTTATATCGACGCTCTGGCCCGTGCAGGCGTCGGCCCCAACGATGTTGGTTATAATTCTAAGGTACAAGATTGGCGCTTCCAAACTGCGACGCCGAACAACACGACGCCCTATATCCACGCCTACTGGAACATCAAGGATGGACCGGTCG
>NZ_JAUOQO010000295.1:0-277 GCF_030547725.1 Staphylococcus pasteuri
GTTGTAGACACTTATGGCAATCAGTTAAATAAATCAGATAACGACTCGTTTATTTCATCTAAGCAAATAGACTACGTGGCTGGCTTAGAAAGCACTAAATCCGAAAAAATCACCCGTATTATCGAGTCTTTTGTTGGTGTTGGTAATGTGAAGGTAGCTGTAACCGCCGATGTAGATATTTCTCATAAAGAAATTAGGCAGGACGCTTATGATTCAGAAAATCCCTCTATTAGATCAAGGCAGGTTGCCACTAATCGTCAATCTGGAATATCTGGTG
>NZ_JAUOQO010000296.1:0-277 GCF_030547725.1 Staphylococcus pasteuri
GTCATGCACCGACAACAGGTATTCATCACCGGCATCTGCCGCGGCCTGCATCTCTTTCAGATGGGCGGCCATACGGTCGACCAAGGCGCCCCCTTCGCGGGCAATGGCGCGTTTGACGCCGCGACATTCGATGTCATGGCGCAGGCGGATCAATTCCTCGGCGTCTTCGGCGCGGCAATCGGACACCGTGGTGCCGCGATGCGGCTGGCGATGCACCAGCCCCTCTTCCTGCAACAGCAACAGGGCTTCGCGCACTGTGCCTTGGCTTACCTCGACC
>NZ_JAUOQO010000297.1:0-277 GCF_030547725.1 Staphylococcus pasteuri
TGCATGGCCTGCATGCGGCGCAATTGCATGTGCTGCCGCAGCCAACCGGTGGGGCTGTCGATGATCTCGGCAAATCGCTGCATCTCGCGATGATACGCGGGACCCGGTTATTGGCCTACCGAACCGAAGATGTGCCGCGCGGCATCCTGCTGTGGCACGTCGCGGACCGGCCCAGCGCGCCCAGGGCGCCGCGGCAGGCCGTGCTCGACCATATCTATGTCGCCCCGGGCTGGCGCCGTCGCGGCATCAAGCGCCGCCTTGTTCGACGGTTCGAGGC
>NZ_JAUOQO010000298.1:0-277 GCF_030547725.1 Staphylococcus pasteuri
GTATTAAGAAGTCCATCGATGAGCAGGCTTATGTTCAACGCATTACACCTAGAAAGAAACGCAGTAACTGGTCTAAAAGAAACACCGAGCATGCAGAGCGCTTGATTGCGGAAAACCGCATGATGGAAGCTGGGCTTGTGCATATTCGGGAAGCTAAAGCTGACGGGCGCTGGGAAAGCGCTTATGTGGTAAGTGAAATGCAAGTACCAACAGATTTTCTCGAAGCACTAGAGGACAAGCCTCAAGCGAAAGCGTTTTTTGATACCCTCACTAAATC
>NZ_JAUOQO010000299.1:0-277 GCF_030547725.1 Staphylococcus pasteuri
CTTCCGGGGTTTCCTGCCATTCATTGTCCTGCAGCTGACAGCGCTGACAGTGTTGCTGGTCTGGCCCTCAATGGTGTCGATCTTCCTCTGACACAACACAACACGAATTTGGTCGGGGCGGCGCGTTCGCCCCGATCACACCAAGGACCACACAGCCCCATCGGGACCCGTTGACTGTCATGCCCGCACCGCATGACATTCTGCCGGCCCCAATTCCGGCCTTCCGGAGACGCCCATGCTGACACAAACCCAGATCGACCATTTCGAAACCCAAGGT
>NZ_JAUOQO010000300.1:0-277 GCF_030547725.1 Staphylococcus pasteuri
GCGCCGTGAAGTGGGACGGCGTGCCGCGCGTGGATGCATTCTGCACGCGCTACCTGGGCTGCGAGGACACGCCGTATCACTGCGCCGTGGGGCGCGTGCTCCTGCTCTCCATGGCGGCGCGTGCGCTGCGTCCGGGGTGCCAGGTGGACACGCTCATTGTGCTCGAAGGCGCGCAGGGGTGCGGCAAGAGCACGGCGGTCAAGGTGCTTGCCGGCGGGTTCTTCGCCGAGCTCGAGGGCACCTTCGGCACGAAGGACGCGGCCGAACAGGTCGAAGG
>NZ_JAUOQO010000301.1:0-276 GCF_030547725.1 Staphylococcus pasteuri
GTCATGAAGTAACGACTTCTTATTACACTATTACAAGTGTTGGACAGTGCGATATAAATGGTGAAGTTACATCTAGAACCATAGAAGTTCAGGCTAAAACAATCAATTAATATTAATCGACATCGCTCCTGTTGCCTTACTACAAATTATGTAACAAATTTTAGGTTTTACACTTCTATTTAAATTCATTTCTGAATTTTAATCCTCCGGTTATTGCTTATTCAGCCTATGGAGAATGTAAAATTACAGTCCAACATGTGTCGATGTCTTTAAAAT
>NZ_JAUOQO010000302.1:0-276 GCF_030547725.1 Staphylococcus pasteuri
GTTGTGCACCATGCAGTACAGCAACCATTGCGCATTGACCTTCTCTTTTCCTCTTAAGGTAAATCGCTTCAGCCCTTTATTACTCTCTAAATTACCGAACACCGGCTCTACTGTCCCTAGCCGTTTGCTGTAGATATGCCGACCCATCGGGATGTCTGTCTTGGCTTGTGCGATGCGGTTGGTAGCGCTATGAAGATGATGTTCTCACGGCAGGCTTGCGCTATTTTTCGGCTGGAGGTAATGCCTCGTGAATACGCGAAAAGGTCAATTTTGAGC
>NZ_JAUOQO010000303.1:0-276 GCF_030547725.1 Staphylococcus pasteuri
GATGCGACCCCATATTAATTGGTATTATACTCCCAGGAAAAACTAAAATACCTTGGCTTTTGTTTCCCCTAAACGGTCTATATCGAATTATCTCATTTCTATTGAAGAGTTGTAGCGATTTAACTCCTTTACTAATAAAGAAAGATATATATGCGAGATTGACAATATCATTTTTCTCTATTCCAAGAAAAACTACTCTGCTAAATTTTAGATCCTCTACCTTTTCTATTAAAAGCTGCTGCTCATAAGTGACTTCATTTGCATGCAAAAGAGTAT
>NZ_JAUOQO010000304.1:0-276 GCF_030547725.1 Staphylococcus pasteuri
GTTCACATCTGTGCGGCGTCGGCACCGGTGTTTGACCCGGAGATTGCGGGCGGTATGCGACCGGTGAACCGCGCGCGTTTGTTTGCCCCGTCCGGCAAAAGCGGGTTTCAGGACAAACAGATCATGACCCGGTTTGAGCGCGACCCCTGGGGTGTGGTTGGCGGCGCGCCTGTGTCGCTGTTTGACACTGATCTGGGGCGGATCGGCATCTTGATCTGTTACGACAGTGAATTTCCGCTTTTGGGGCGGGGATTGATGGCGGCGGATGTTTTGTTG
>NZ_JAUOQO010000305.1:0-276 GCF_030547725.1 Staphylococcus pasteuri
CCTAGAGAGTTTATCAATGAAGAAACAAGCAGTGCCTGATTAAATCGATAGTCGCATTTAGGGCACTCACACTCCTTAGCAAAAAGGAAAGATGTATATTTAATCAACGAAGCATCATCAAAATCAGTTTGAGCGAATTTATCGAATATAAAAAGAATCTCGACAAGCATTGCTATAACTTTTTGCCTAGGTGGTACAGAATCAAAACTCAAATACAACGTTTTTAGTACCTGCTGAGAATGCACACCTAAAAAAGAAGAGGGCACTACATAATCT
>NZ_JAUOQO010000306.1:0-276 GCF_030547725.1 Staphylococcus pasteuri
GGTCAAGGCGCGGGGGGGCTGGGTCCATGTTGACGGGGCCTTTGGTCTTTGGGCGGCGGCGGTGCCGGAACTTGCCCCGAGCTGTGCCGGGGTGGAACTGGCCGACAGCTGGGCCGTCGATCTGCACAAAAGCCTGAA
Source organism: Staphylococcus pasteuri (assembly GCF_030547725.1). NCBI lineage: Bacteria > Bacillati > Bacillota > Bacilli > Caryophanales > Staphylococcaceae > Staphylococcus > Staphylococcus pasteuri. The sequence goes on from NZ_JAUOQO010000306.1 coordinate 139, forward strand.
TGCACCGTTTGATGCCGGTGTGGTGCTGGTGCGGGATCGTTCGACGCTGGTGCAGGCGATGGCGGCGCGCGGGGCCTATCTGCCGGCGCAATCGGGACATTGGGAACCTTCGGACAGCACACCAGAGCTGTCTCGCCG
>NZ_JAUOQO010000307.1:0-276 GCF_030547725.1 Staphylococcus pasteuri
GGAGCTTTTGGGGTCTTTATCTTGGTGTTATTCCCAATTATTTACGCTGGGCTGATTATCTATTATCTAATTTATTTATTGTTAGCCGCTTTATTGGTATTTGGTTTATTAAAGATCTTAAAAATACCAGCTAACTATAGTCGCTCATATCAATTAGCTATTCACGGAGCTACTATAACTATTGTGGTAGGGGCGGTGGCTTTTCTCTTGCCAGTGATAGAGTTTCCTTTTTTGGGAACTCTGATCTTGTTGGCGGTAGTAGGGGTAAACTTGAAG
>NZ_JAUOQO010000308.1:0-276 GCF_030547725.1 Staphylococcus pasteuri
GGCTTAGATCCTTCGATTAATGGGATTGCTCAATTTGTTACCGACAAGGGGCCAATTGCTGCTGGAGTGGTATTACATAAAGCCAGTTTTTGGACTCCCACCCAGGCGAGTTTTTTGGCTGAAGCGGTTGAGCAAGACGCTGATTGGGCTGAGTTAGTTGATCAGCTGGATAATATGCTGCGCTAGATTTAGCTTTTTGGTCGCCGCACGTTCTCAATCGCATTTAAAGCCTGTTCTAAGGCCGTGCTAAAGTTAAACTGCTGGGCATTATGGTCT
>NZ_JAUOQO010000309.1:0-276 GCF_030547725.1 Staphylococcus pasteuri
GCTCAACACCGTCGATGAAATGTTTTCGCTGATGAAGGCCCCGAGCACGGATACGGAGTAAGCCGGCACGCGTTCAGAAGACACGCCACTATCAAGTCTCAACAGACAAATCGCGACGTCATGTCGCGCTCTTTCAGAGCTATTCCAGCCGGAAGATTTAGAACGGTTTTGATCTTGATGTATTCAAACATGTAACTGCCACATTTACGCCTCGCGTGAATTGACCGCCCGGAGACCTCTCGGTACCCACCTTGATAGTTAGCGCAGAATTAGCTG
>NZ_JAUOQO010000310.1:0-276 GCF_030547725.1 Staphylococcus pasteuri
TCCGCCCCATGATAAAGGAGCGCAGAATGCCATTCTGGTTCACCTCGGCCTCGATCCCGTCGACGAAATCATCCTGTAGAAACGGGGTGAACTCCCCCTGCTCCGAAAAATCTGTCAACGAGGTAAAGAATGTGGCGGATTTGATCGACGTGTCGCCGCGTTTCTTCAGCAAGGCCAGCGTCAGATGCAATGTCGTGCCGGCAATGCAATAGCCGATGGCGTTGACCTGTTTGGTGCCACAGATGGATTTGACGGTGTCGATGGCCTGAAGATAGC
>NZ_JAUOQO010000311.1:0-276 GCF_030547725.1 Staphylococcus pasteuri
GCGATATAGCTAACAAACTCGTGTGTAAAATTTTAAACTCTCCATGGACAGGTTATAAAATAGCAGGCTCTTTTGGTGACGAACAAATACAAAACAGCGCTATTTTAGGTGACTTTAATGAAATTGAGGCATACATAAACGAAAATGGCCAAAATATTGATCACATTTGGATAGCTCTTCCGTTATCTGACCAGCTACTGGTTGATCAAATACTGCATAGCCTTCGTAACGCAACACAAACCATTCGGTACATTCCTGACATGCGTGGTTTTAGGC
>NZ_JAUOQO010000312.1:0-276 GCF_030547725.1 Staphylococcus pasteuri
TACAGTGCCTTATTCATTGGGCTTAATAACTGTTAAATAACAACGTGTTACCCGTGAAACTGCTTTCATGTTCTATAGCTTTATTTCACTATATTTCATGAAACTATAGGTTCTGATTTTGTTTAAATTGTGATCTTTGTTTTTTGCAAGCGCTTTCATTAGTGATGTTGGTCACTTATTTATCTAATTTTGAGTCTTATACTTCTTAACCATGGCTAGTTCGCCATATATAAAAAATGCTTCCAATAAAATTTCAAGATTCACACGGAGTTGAAC
>NZ_JAUOQO010000313.1:0-276 GCF_030547725.1 Staphylococcus pasteuri
GTACTCATCAAGCCCATTGGCTTTTTTAGTTGTTTTGATTATTTTTGCACTAATGGTGCTCGCTTTGTTTTTTCCATCAGTAAATCTCAATCTCGCTGGTGGTACCTTAACTTTCTTTCATTTGCTTATAGCGCTCCCTTTTCTACTGTTTGAAGTCGTTAAAATGTCTTGGTTTCGTTACCTAAAAGTAAATGCTGTCTCAAGATTGGCTTATAACGGATACCAATATAAAGGGTCTTGGTATGTAGTAAGTTTCATAACCGGACATGTGTACAG
>NZ_JAUOQO010000314.1:0-275 GCF_030547725.1 Staphylococcus pasteuri
TAGTAAGAGTGCTCACCTGCTTGGTGCTCTGTTACGTCTCTTACGCCGGTTAACTCACCTGGGAAGGCTTCAAGCAATTGCTTTTCAATCCCTTCTTTCAGGGTTACGTCAACCATGCTGCAGCCGTTACAGCCGCCGCCAAATTGCAGTACAACCACACCTTCTTCAGTAAGTTCCATTACGCTAACTTTACCACCGTGAGAGGCAAGGTTAGGGTTTACCTGGCTTTCGATAACGTATTCAACACGTTCGATAAGCGGTGCGTCATCTTCAAC
>NZ_JAUOQO010000315.1:0-275 GCF_030547725.1 Staphylococcus pasteuri
GCCTTAGCCACGGTGATTGCTGATTATCTGGGATTATTGTTAGGTTTGTATTTGTGCCGACAGCAGTTTCTGAATCGTTTTAAACAACTTCCTAGTTTCTCTGAGTGTTGGCAGGGATTTAGCCGCAAGCACTTAAGCGGATTGTTTTCCCTGAACAGAGATATCTTTTTACGCTCATTATCTCTGCAGTTGTGTTTTGCTTTTATCACTTTTCAAGGCTCGCGACTGGGCGATAACATAGTTGCAGCTAACGCGGTATTGCTAAACTTTTTGAT
>NZ_JAUOQO010000316.1:0-275 GCF_030547725.1 Staphylococcus pasteuri
GGTGCAAATGTAAGCAGTGGCAGTGATTGGATTGAAGTAGACATGCAAGGCTGCTCACTTAAAGCGGTTAATGTTAAAACAGCGCCGCACCCAGCTTTCCCTACCGACATGCAAGCCCAGTTCACGGTACTAAATATTGTGGCCGAAGGGACTGGTCATGTGACTGAAACGATTTTTGAAAACCGTTTTATGCATGTGCCTGAATTACAACGTATGGGCGCAGACGTCGAACTTGAAGGTAATACGGCAATTTGCGCTTACACGAAGCAATTATC
>NZ_JAUOQO010000317.1:0-275 GCF_030547725.1 Staphylococcus pasteuri
GTCGAAAAGGTCAGCGACGTATCTTGAGTTTTCATAATACGCATCCTGAATAGACCTTCACGATACGAAAGAAAGCGCTTTCATGCGAACTTTTTGAGCGTTTTGCGAAAAGAAGGAGCCGCCTCCAGACATGCAGTTGCTCGCACGTCCTTCCCAAGACAATTCAGTTTTTGGGATAGGCAGGTTTCACTTTGGAACATGCAAAGCACATCTCGATCATGTAGTTCGCGTAGACTCTGGTCGAGGGTTTAACCTAAATCGACATGAGACATGGG
>NZ_JAUOQO010000318.1:0-275 GCF_030547725.1 Staphylococcus pasteuri
CTTCTCCTCGGATCTAAAATTCATTCTAAACAAATCCACAAAAAAAGAGCCCAATGTAACCTAACCATTGGACTCTCAAATTTAATTTGAATTTAACGTTGCGAGAAGTTTGCCACCTACTTGATTAACAATCGGGTATTTTTTATACCTTCGCCACATTGTGGAGACAGCATCGCTGCTCTTCAACACTTCTTTGAGCGTTTTTATTCTTGTTACTTCTTTCTCTTTTTTCTTAATTTCAGAAAAGATCCTCGAGCTGTTACCATCATCAATAT
>NZ_JAUOQO010000017.1:0-10857 GCF_030547725.1 Staphylococcus pasteuri
ATTAAATTACGTTCAAACTCTGCAAATGCTGCGAATAAATGAAATAACAATTGTCCTGTAGAACTTGATTTATCCATTGTTATATTTTCTTCTAAACTATGAAAACTCACGCCTCGATTATTAAGTTCATTAACTAATGTGATTAAATCAGCCATGTTACGTCCTAGTCTATCTAGTCTCCAAACAACAATCGTATCTCCTGACCTCGCAAATTCAATGGCTCTATCTAAACCAGGACGTTTACTTTTTGCTCCACTTATGTGATCGCTAAATATTTTTTCACAACCATATTGATTTAATCGATCTTCCTGCAAATTCAAATTTTGCAAACCAGTTGAAACTCTTGCATAACCTATTTTCAAAATACGAACCTCCTATATGTATCTTCATTGTACCATAACTTAATTCTAACCATATTTATGAACATAGATTTTGTGTTGGGTTATTGAACACTAAAATATGTATACTAGCTATATATAGAAACAAAAATAGAGTGTACAGAAAATGGTTATTTTCTGTACACTCTTTTATACAAATTATTTTTTTATATATCCTTGATTATTTAAATAATCAAGCATATTAGGATCATAGCTTCTAGCTAAGTGCTCATTGATATGCTCACTCTATCCCTTGACTGTTCGTGTTGAAAATGGTGCTTTGATTGGTCTATTTTTATAATATGATTGCATTTTTTCATCATATTCCTCAATATCCTCAACACTGAAAGGCTCATATTGATTATTGTGCATGACAATATCTTTCGGTAATCATCGATGATATAAATGCTCTCCCAAAGAATTTAGGAGAGCATTTTGACATGTACTAATTTTCAATTTCATTTAATTGTTTAATACGATACTCTAATTCTTCAAAATCAATAATTCTTGCTTGTCGATGTATTTCTTTATTTTTATAAAATAAAATAACAACTGGAGCTGTAAATAGTGATAATTGACCAGCTGCTTCTGGTATCTCATTAACCATAATGTTCAAACTGTTTAAATTATACTTTTTATCTAATGCCTCTACTTTAGGAAAATCAGCATGACAAACACTACAATTTTCAGACATTACATATAATAGTAGCTTATCGTTTCTATCTATTTTGTACAATAAGTCATTATAACTCATCACTTTTTCCATCCTTATACAGCTCCTTCTAAAGTTATTTTTGTATTATCAATTTCCTCCAATTTAAAATTAACTACAAATATTTAGTTAATACATTTTCTAAATTTGGTTTAGGATTAAAACCAATTAAAGTGTTAACTAACTCACCATCTTTAAAGATTAATAGTGTTGGTATACTCTGAATTTGGTATTTAGCAGCCAAAGCTTTTTCTTCATCGACATCTACTTTTCCAATTATTACTTTACCTTCCAACTCATCACTTAGTTCTTCTAATACAGGTGATTGCATTTGACAAGGCGGACACCAAGTTGCCCAAAAGTCTACAAGTGTTACGCCTTTTTCAATTGTTTTATTAAATGTTTTTTCAGTTACTGTTATTGTTGCCATATCTTTTAAATCTCCTTTTAATTGAATTCAGTTAGTTCTCATTTTCAATTACTAACTCTACTTACGTTTATACTCAGGGTTTATTTGAACTTTACTTTGTATAGTATTTCCTACTACAGAAATTGATAAAGCATCATGCATCAATTCCTTGATTTTTAAATCTTCTATTTCAGTATCTACGTTAAAAGTCACATTCAAATTATAAACATCAAGATTTCCCTCTTTTATTTCATGATTTTTGTTATTAGCTGATAATATTTAAGTTCAAATTTCCTAGATTAAATGGTTGGAATAAAGGTTCGAACTGTTGTTTGTTATTTATAATTTCCTCCTATAATCAATGGGGTATGCCACGTAAGTTATTTATTCATCGTATGCATTTAAGGCATTAACACCATGGGACATTGCAGAACCTGCTTTTAATAACGTTGCTACTAATATTGCTTCCGCAACTTCTTCTTTTGTAACTTTTGCTTTTTTAGCAGATTTAGTATGAATATCAATGCAATATGGACAGCCTGTTGTATGTGCCACTGCAATTGCAATTAATTCTTTTTCTTTAACAGTTAATAGTCCTGCTTTCATTGCTTGTTGATCAAAGTTTATAAATGCTTTAAAACGTTCTCCATCTAATTGTCCAAGTTCTTTCAACCTTTTAAAATAAGAAGCTTTATATAGTTCGTCATCTTCAATTTCGTCATATGCATTTAGCGCATTAACACTATGTGCCATAGCAGAACCAGCTTTTAATGCAGTTGCTACCATAATTGATTCAGCCATTTCTTCTTTTGTACCACCTAATTTTTTAAACTGCTTAACATGGTGATCAATACAATGTGCACATCCAGTTGTATGTGCTACTGCTATTGAGATAACCTCTTTAAACTTTTTACTTAAATGACCTTCTGATAAAACTTGATGATCAAATTCCATAAAGCTTTTAAAAGAATCATGAGAAAGTTTTGTAAATTCAACTAATCTCTTTGTATCGGATCTCTTGTATAAACTATCATTTTGTAACATTTCAAAAACTCCTTTAATCGTGTACATACTAGTTGGTACAATTGTTTTAAAGCTAAATCCTTTTATGGGTTATTTTCAATTGTTGTGCTTCTCTTCGGTAGATTATTATAGTTCCTAATATAAAATACCTACCGGTCGGTACATAAAATACAATAACTTATTCTAAATTTAAAAGCAATAAATTAGTCTTTTATTTTAAAAATAAGGATTAAATAGATAGTATCTCACTGTTATCATTTAAGTGCTCAATATAAGCAATAGCGCTTTGTGCAGCAATACTACCATCACCCGTAGCTGTTACGATTTGACGTAAACCTTTATCACGCACATCACCAGCTGCATAGATACCAGGTACTTTTGTGCTCATATCTTCATTTGTTTCGATATAACCTACGTCGTTTGTAATACCTAAGTCTAAGAATGGTGTTGTTAATGGTTTCATACCGATATAGATGAACACGCCATCTGCATCTAATGTTTGTTCAGAACCATCTTTTGTTGATTCTAACGTTACAGATCCTACTTTGCCATCTTTATCATTAATTGTTTTTAATGTGTGGCTCCAAATAAAGTCGATTTTATCATTTTTAAATGCACGATCTTGTAGGATTTTCTGTGCACGTAATTCGTCTCTACGATGAACAATAGTTACACTGTCAGCAAATTTTGTTAAGAATGTTCCTTCTTCAACTGCAGAATCTCCGCCGCCGATAACGAATAATTTTTTCCCTTTAAAGAATGCACCATCACATACAGCACAATAACTTACACCACGGCCACCAAGGTCTTGTTCGCCTGGTACACCAATTTTTTTATATTCAGCACCCGTTGAAATAATCACTGCGCGTGCTGTTATTTCTTTATTTCCAAGGTTGATGACTTTGTAGTCACCTTTATCTTCAACTGACTTGATATCACCATATTGATATTGAGCACCAAATTTTTTCGCGTGTTCAAACATTTTTGTTGATAAATCTGGTCCTGTAACCATTTCAAAACCAGGGAAATTTTCAACTTCTTCTGTATTTGCCATTTGACCACCTGGCATACCACGTTCAATCATTACAGTACTTAAGTTTGCACGTGATGCATAAACAGCAGCTGTCATACCTGCTGGTCCAGCACCAATAATTGCAACATCAAAATCCACTTGTTCAGCCATTTATACTTCCTCCTATTCATAAATAAAAACATCACAATTTGGTGGTAATCTAAGAATCTAAATATACCTACCAGTTGGTATTGTAATTATAAGAATTTAACGTGATTTATAAATCACGTTAAATTATATTGCCATCTTATAATTTCAATCACATTTTTTAAATATTCAACATCTTGTTTCACTTTAGTCAACATAATTGCACCTTCGATAGTTGAAAAAATAGTTTGCGCATGCTTTTCTGTATCTAAATTTCCTATAAACTCTTGTGCTTTCAAACCATCGAGATTTTCTTTCATTGAAAGTATCCACTTATCGATAAAAGCTTGTATCTTTTCTCTGAAAAGATCATCATGCTCACTCATTTCAATCGCAAGATTACCAACAGGACATCCAGCTTTTGAGCTCATATCATCATGATATTTAAAGGACCAGTCTAGCATAGCATTTAAATTCTCTTTAGGATTTTCACTATTATGAAGTTTACTGTTTATTAATTGTTCAGTCCAGTCTTCAACTAAATCATCTATCACTGCTAAACCTAAATCTCGCTTAGAAGAAAAGTAATAGTAAAATTGTCCTTTTCCAATATCAGCAGCATTTAATATGTCACTAATAGAAGTCGCCTTGTAACCTTTTGAATGTATAACTTCACGGGCAATTGTTAATATCTCAAGTTTTTTTGACATAACTACTTACCACCTTATTACTAAAAGAAAGTATGATACTTACTTTTTATTTTTTAAACCTACCGGTCGGTACACAAAATATAATAACTCTTTCTAAACTAAAAATCAACCCATAAGTCTAGTATTCATAATTAAACAAGAATCAAATTTTATATTAGTAATAATATCTTATTAGCCAATCTTAAAGCAGTGAGTGTACTGCGCTTTCTCATTTATTAAGTAAAATTATTCTTATATACCAAGTACAGTGACAGTTGTTATAAATTCAACAACTGTGTCTGTATGATTAGGGTGTACCCTAAATGACATTAAATATCTACTTTTTCAATTTAGTGTATTACTTCTTAGTTAATAAAAATATTGAAGTTTACTATAATTAAACTATCATAGTTTCTATATTTGACTATTTAGGAGAGTGTGTATGAGAAAAATCCTATTATATATATATGATAATGTTTCTTTAAAGTTTTCTTTTAGTCTATATTTTATTTGTATAATAGTTTTGTCAGCCATACGTATCACACTTAAAGGTACTAAAAGTGATGCTTTACAAACAATAATATCAGATATTAATTTATTTTTAACGTACATATTCATATTTTTTATACTCTGTATATTAGTCATGTTTATCACAGGTCCATTTCTTAATATAGATTTTTCAAAAAAAAGAGTGTATTTTAATCTTGAAGAACATAGATTCTTTTTATACATCAGATTCTTTGTTGAGTATCTTATTTTGTTAGCTAATATATTCTATTTTATAATCAACATTGTATTATTATTTTACATTTTTATAAAATCGACTCTACATGTATATTTTGCAATTAATCTTTTTATTATCTTATTCATCTCTTTTATTATATCTCTTTATCAAGTTGTTACTTTTATTAGACATTATATATTAGTAGTAAAGAATACAAGTAACGAAAAACTGAATACTGAATTTGATATAACAATGGCTATAATAAGTATTATATCTATAATGATTTCATCTGGTTTTGAAATTAATAAATTTGTATCTAAATCATTCTCTAAGGACATAAATAGTCAACTTGATTTCACAAGCTTATTTATAATACTAACACCGATTTTATTTATAATGTATATTTTGAAATTATTCATTATATTTAGAGAACAAATAATTAAGTTCATAAAAGATATTATGAATTTCAAAATGTGAATATACTTAGAGATACTTTCATTATTAAATTTTCAAAACTTATTTTACTACCTTTACTTAAATTAATATTATTTTCAACTTATATAGTTTTGCATTTCTCCATTAACCAATGTTATAATTTAGTTAACAAGAGCTTCGTGCATTATATGCACCAACCCCCTCACTATTGCGAGTAGTGAGGGGGTTTTTAGGTGTTGGCTAATATCGCCTATTTTTTCTTATTGTTACGTGTACGTAGCCAATGCGTAAATAAAGCAACAATACAACCACTGATGACTGTGGTCGTGATGTGAACAAGAGCTTCGACCATCTGATATGCACCTCCTCTCTGCGTCTAAATTGACGCCTGAGAGATAGGCGACCTGTATATTATATCATCTGTAATAAGTAAGTTACAGATAACTTCCGATAAGTGATGTTATGTCTATATAACCTCTCTAAAAATTTTTAAAGAATATTTTTAGGTTACATAATAGGACGTTATCAGTGTTAGATAAACATTTTTTGTAATAAACCTTTTTACGTTGTTTTAAAATTTCCATTTCCGCTGTTTGATTATCAATCAAATTATTAATTTTTTATATTTTCTTTCACTTTTTCAAAATAAGGTTCATTAAGATGATTAATATCTAAATGTTCTATTTGTATTGTGGTATGTGATATTCCATATTTTTCTTTTAATAAATCTTCTATTTCATTTATAACCACAAAAGCATCTATACTACTTCTACTATCTAGAACAACATGCACACTTAAAGAATATTGATTTGTTGTAATTCCCCATAAATGAAATTCATGCACGTCGATAACGTCGGGAATAGATTTTATTGCTTCTATGACATTGTCTGTATGTAATTCTTGTGGCACAGCTTCCATCAATATCATCCAAGCATTACGCATAATTTTATAACCACCCCTAAAAATAATGATTGAAATGACCATACTTAAAATAGGATCGAATAATTGTATACCTGTGAAATGTATTAGTAAAACTGCTAAAATGACTCCTACTGAATTTAATAAATCTCCAACAAAATGCCATAATGCACTTTGTACATTGATATTTTGTTCATTCTTTAAAGAACGCATTAATATAACCGTCAACACAATATTTACAATTAAACCAATTGTTGCTATGACAAGCATTAAACCACTTTCAACTTGCTTAGGATAAACTATACGTATGATCGCCTCGTAAAAAATACCAATAGAAATTACTGATAGTGCTAAACCATTTAAGAATGCTGTTAATATTTCGAAACGTAAGTAACCATAAGTAAAACGTGCTGTTGGTTTACGACTTGCAAAGTAAATAGCCAGCATTGATAATCCGAGCGCAAGTACGTCACTTAACATATGAAAGGAATCTGACAATAAAGCTAAAGAGTTAGATAATATTCCGCCTGTAAATTCTACAATTGTAAAAAATAAAGTGATTAATAGCGTTGCCCATAATGTTACTTTAGATTGTTTTTGGACTTTACTGTGTTCTACATGGTGAAAGTATGTTTGTTTCATATACCTATTCCCCTTTTTATTTTCCATAAGTGATACTTGTACCTAAATGACCAGCAATAATAAGTAGTACAAATCCAATAATCGTCAATACAACTGTCGCACCTATACATAATTTTTTATATTTTATAAACCACATACTACCTATTTGAGTTAATGTTGCAAACCCATATGTTATAAGCGAATCTAAGGCGAATGTTTCATGTAAATGTACTAATTTTTCAACATGTTGTATCCCATAATGTTGGATAGCAAATGCCTCTCCACTATCTCCAAGTATGTAACTAATAATTCCAAATACCATAACTGTAGTAAGGAGCATGGTTAATGTGATAGATAAATTAACTTTTTTCAAAAACAACCTCATTTTTTCTTTATTCAACCTTAAATTCAAATATCCCTTAGTTAATTTAGAAAGTCGACAATACCATAGAGAGTTTGTCGACAATCTGCATTTTTAATATTTTATTATTGTTTTTCATACTTAGAATCAATCAAACTTACACATGCCGCAGCTACTAATAACATTACTCCAGCAAACAACAGCATGTTTGGCATTGATTCACCAAACAACGGGAATAACGCAAAGCTAGCTAAAGAAGCGATAATCTGAGGGAGACAAATTGAACAGTTAAATAATCCTAAATAAGCACCAGCATTTTTTCCATCTGTATTTTCAGTTAATAATGTAAATGTTTGTGTATTCATAGTAAGGTTATTAATTCCAATTAAGCAGAACGATAAAATTAATAACCACTGTGAATGAATAAAGAAAATTGATATAAATCCTATAGCACCCATGAGCAAACCAAATCTTAATACTAATTTTCTTTGATGAGGTTTTGCATATGCAGCTACTATGCCAAATAAAATAGATGCTACAAATTGTACGCCAGTTAATACACCATACCAGTTACCTGCTTCTTGGTATCCTACTGATGAAGGATCTGTAGTACCCCAAACATTATTAGCAATAGCACCAGGTGTATATGTCCATAAATACATAATGGCAAACCAAGTAAAGAATTGAACCAAAGATACTTGCCAAAATTGTTTAGGTGCTTTTAAAAGCAATTGCCATAAATTCAATGAATTTTTACGATTTCTTTTTTCCTCTATTCCATGATACTGTGCATGTAATTTAGGGTTATATTCATTTACAGAACGTACTGTCCAAATAGTTGAAATTAACAGAACAACTGCTGCAATATAATATGCAATTTTTACTGTCATAGGTACTTCACCTTTAGGCGCTACGTTCGATACACCCCAAAGTGTTAATAAGAATGGGAGTAAAGTTGCTATAATCCCTCCCATATTCGAAAAAATTTGTTGCCAAGACCAAGCCATGTCTCTTTGTTTTTCAGGAACCATATCACCAATAACCATTTTGTATGGTTGCATACAAGCATTTGCAGTTAAGTCCATAAAAAGTGTCATGATTGCTCCAAATAAAAGAGCAGACAATGATGCATAACCAAAACCAAGTGATCCTGAATTCGGTAATAATACAAGTGTGATAACTCCTATAGGACCGGCTATTAATAAATATGGCATTCGTCTACCAAATCTTGTCCATGTACGATCCGAATAATAACCAATCAATGGTTGAATAACCAAACCAGCTAACGGAGGTAAAATAAAGAACCATCCAAGATTATTGGGGTTCGCTCCTAAGGTTTGGAAAATTCTAGCCATCATAGCTGACTGTAAAGAAAATGCCATGTTTACTCCAAAAAAACCAAAAGTCATTGCAAAAATAATGCTCTTTTTCAATATTGGCAAGCTCAATTTTTCTGACAATGGCTTTTCTTTCTCACTACTGTATTGATAACCTAAACCATCTGTGTCTTTCATTTTAAAATCTCCTTAAAAAATAACAGTCTTTAAAGTATGAGATTACTTTAAAGACTGTTATTTCACATAATATTTTCTACACACATCAGTCTTCGTTAATTATGTAATCGATTACTTACATATACTAGCATATGAAAGCGATTTTGTAAACGATTACACTTTATTTGGATATAGTTGATTTTCTTTCTATTAACTTACCATTTAAAATTATATTTTTTCTTTCCATTACTTTTTTATCTATAATCTCTATTAGTAACTCCATTGCTTTTTCTCCGATTTCATAATTAGGTTGCGAATAGGTTGTAAGTCCAGGTTCAATGATTTCAGCTAATTTAATGTTATCGAACCCTACAACAGAAATATCTGTCGGTATATTTATCTTATGTTCTCTCAACACTTTAATTATTCCAATGGCCATTTCATCATTAGCTGCAAAAATAGCTGTTGGTCTATCTTTCATACTTAAAATGTGTCTTGCAATTTTATATCCTGATTCTAAAGAAAAATCCCCTTCAATAATTGTTTCCTTAGTAACTGGATAATTATACTGTCTCATTTTATTTTCAAATCCTAATAAACGCTTTTTCCCCAAAATACTATCTAATGATCCTGTAACATGTATTATTTTCTTTTGCCCTAAATTAATAAGAAAATCTGTAACTGTTTCTGCCGCTTCAACGTTATTAATTGATATTGTAGGGATATCTAAACTTGTGCTTGTTTCACATGCTAACACTATTGGGTATTTATCATAAATATCTTTCATTGTTCTTAAACTTAACTTTGATGTTAATAGGATCATACCGTCTACTTGCCTCTCATAAAGGTATTTAAAATAATTATCTACTTTCTTCTTTTGAGCATCAGCCAAAAGAATTTGATACCCCTTCTTTCCAGCTATACTTTCAATTCCTCTCAGCATATTTGTAAAAAAAGGATTAGTAATATCAGGTACTACAACTAAAATAGTCTTAGTTTCCATTTTTCTTAACTGTCTTCCAATACTATTAGGATAATAATTTAATTTTTCTACAGCATCTAAAACTTTTTTTCTGTTTTTTATAGATACATTCCCGGTATTTGTTAATACTCTTGAAACTGTTGCTGTTGACACTTCTGCAAGTTCAGCCACGTCTTTTATATTTGTCACTTTTGAATCCCCCTTGTTCAATATATACAACTTTGATTAGAAAAAAGTCATTATACTAGCATTCACTCTTATCTAATACTAAATAAATGAGATATTTTTCTAAATATAATTCGAGCTAAATTAGCTAAACTTATTATATAACATAACTGCCTTTAATGTAATCGTTTACAAAAACTCAAAAACTTGATACATTAAAATGTGATCTATTATATTTTAAAATGTTATTTCTATCTTTAAATGGCTAAAAATAAACATAAAGCATACTAATATTTTAGTCATTGTAATAACATAAAACGATAAGGAGCGAGAATTATGACAGAAATTAAAGATAGACAATGGTGGAAAGAAGCTGTCGCATACCAAGTTTATCCTCGTAGCTTCAATGATTCTAACAATGATGGTATCGGTGATTTACGTGGAGTAATTCAAAAATTAGATTATTTAAAAGAATTAGGGATTGACGTTATTTGGTTAAGTCCAATGTATGCTTCTCCTAACGATGACAACGGTTATGATATCAGCGATTATCACGCCATTATGAAAGAATTTGGAACTATGGAAGATTTTGATGAACTCTTAGATAAGGTCCATCAGAAAGGAATGAAACTAATTTTAGATCTTGTAGTCAATCATACTTCAGACGAACATCCTTGGTTTATTGAATCTCGTTCAAGTAAAAATAGTCCTAAACGTGATTGGTACTATTGGGCTGATCCGAAGGATGATGGTTCTGAACCTAATAACTGGGAAAGTATCTTTAATGGT
>NZ_JAUOQO010000319.1:0-275 GCF_030547725.1 Staphylococcus pasteuri
TGCAAGCTCTGAATATTTAATGCTGGTCACATCCCAGCCATCAATACGCTCCACTTCAAATGTGAGTGGTGCTATATGGGCCATTTTTTCATCAAACACTACCAGCACTCTAACCGGCGTAAATGGTGTAATTGACTCATCCCCTAAATCACTCATTAAATGCCATTTTTTGGTATTAACATCTTGGTAATACATCACACTACAATGATAGTTTGCCTCACCGTATTGCATCATTAAGGGGTCAAAAGTATCAATAAAGTTGTCAAGCTCATTAG
>NZ_JAUOQO010000320.1:0-275 GCF_030547725.1 Staphylococcus pasteuri
CCTGGAACGCGCCTGCGGCATGGATGAACGACGCTTTCGCCGCGGTGAAACCCGTTTGGAGCAGGCCGGATTGATCCGGCGTCGGCTGAGCGGCAATGGACGGCGTTTCCCGGAGCGCGACAAATCTGGTCGCGTTGTCAACGCCTATGGAATTGACCTTGCACCGTTGCTGGCCAGCTACGACGATCTGGTGGCGATGGCCGACTGGCGAGCGGAACAGGACCGCGTCGCACGTGCGCGCAGAAACAGCATCAGCGCCCGTCTTAGTGCCGCTG
>NZ_JAUOQO010000321.1:0-275 GCF_030547725.1 Staphylococcus pasteuri
GTTACTGCCTAGCTTGCAGCAATTTCAACACACCTGGCCGCAGGTTAGCAGTAGCTTTTGCCAAGATAAGGACTACAACGGGTTACCGCTGTTGCAAAGTGGTGAAGCAGATTTACTCCTCACCTCCAATGTGAAAGTAGATCAGCAGATTCATTATCAGGCCTTATTTGAATATGAAATGGTATTAATTTGCCCTCCGCTGCATCGTTTAAGTCAGCGCCAAAGCATTCAAGCTGCAGACTTAGCCGGTGAAACGGTTATTAGCTACCCAGTAG
>NZ_JAUOQO010000322.1:0-275 GCF_030547725.1 Staphylococcus pasteuri
GACTTAACCAGGCGCTAATCGCTTTCACTTGGCTGGGCGATACACTATGAGCCATATCAAACTGCTGAAATTCCACTTGATAGTGTTGAGCTTGCAACTGGTTAAAGGCTTGTTGGCCGAGGTTTAATGCCACTACGTCATCTTGGCGACCATGTTGAATTAACACTGGAGTGTTAGTTTGCAACGCTGTTGTGGGCAGGCTTTCTGCTAATAAGTAAGTAGACATGCATAACAAGCCACCCAAGCTATTTGGGTAATTTAAGGCACACTGATAG
>NZ_JAUOQO010000323.1:0-275 GCF_030547725.1 Staphylococcus pasteuri
GCATTGCGCTGTCGATGTGGGCTACCGGTGTGAGTGGGTGGTTATAGAATGGGTGACTTAATCAAACTTCTTCTTGAAGATGCCTTATTCTATGCAGTTCCTGCTGTAGGTTTTGCCATGGTGTTTAATGTACCAACACGCATGTTAGGTTTTTGCGCCATTGGCGGCGCTTTTGCGCACAGTTTGCGAACCCTATGCATCTATTGGGGCGTTCCTCTGGAATGGGCGACTCTCGTTGCTTCCACCAGTGTAGGTTTATTAGGAGTGTATTGGTC
>NZ_JAUOQO010000324.1:0-275 GCF_030547725.1 Staphylococcus pasteuri
GTACTGGGGTAGACAATTTGGTTAACATAGATGCAGAAATAAGTAAAAAAGACCCAAATTTAATTTATCTAGCACTTGCTGATATGGGTATATGGAGAAGCTTAAATAAAGGAAAAACTTGGGAGAACTGTAACACTGACGACGCAAAATACGGTTGGGGAAATGGAAGAGGTGGAAACTTTCATTCTATTGCATCAGACCCTTCTAGGTCTAATGTTGTTTGGGTTACTTGTAAAGAAGGTTACATACTTAAAAGCACAAACAAAGGAGAAAGG
>NZ_JAUOQO010000325.1:0-274 GCF_030547725.1 Staphylococcus pasteuri
GTTACTATCCACTTCGCGCTTTAAGGCGTTGTAGGTTGCACGTTTTAAGGCAATGTCTTGAAATTCTGCTTTCTTGTTTTCCATTTCGCTGCGAATCGCATTTTCCTGGCTTCGCGCACTACGGAGTTCTTTTTCTACGCCAGACGCTAGCACCCTTAATAATACTTCAGAGCGATTTTTAACAGAGGCTAACTGGGCTTGAGCGCGGATCATTTTGTCGTGCTTTGGTCCGTAACGCTTACTCAGTTCTGACACTAAACGTTCGGCTTCAATT
>NZ_JAUOQO010000326.1:0-274 GCF_030547725.1 Staphylococcus pasteuri
AACTAATGCAGATAAAAACGTCTAAGAATTAAAAGCATCGCGATGCAATAAAGTATTCAGCGAAGAAGGCTGCTACAACGAAAATGTGGATGACTGGTCTCCGCCTAAAACGTTTTACAAAACAACCGCCGTTTACATTAACAACCAAACAATACAACTTGCTGACGATGTGACAGCAACGATATCATGTCGTCCGCACTCTTATATTTGCTCGCTTACAGCACAAGTAAGAACCGAGTTAAGTGGCTCAGCAAAAGAACTCGGTGAACAAGCC
>NZ_JAUOQO010000327.1:0-274 GCF_030547725.1 Staphylococcus pasteuri
GCGTTAATATCTCTACCAGCATGACCGTCCTGATTTTGAGGTACCGAGTCGCCATCGGCATCAGTTGTCAGATTACAATCAATCGAATTCTGATGAGATTCACTGGCGCCGAAAGCATAATCTGAACAAGTAGTAATCCCAGTATCGTTAATTGGCGCTAAGTTAGTATTACTTGGCGTTAGCGCAATGCTTACTTCGTTCGTCGCGGTTTTACCACCTTCATCACTTACAGTGAGGGCCATAACTACCGCTATCGCACTGGTGACATTTGGAG
>NZ_JAUOQO010000328.1:0-274 GCF_030547725.1 Staphylococcus pasteuri
GCCCCCATCCTGAAAAACGTGAGTTTTTCGGATATTTTTGTTTTCCCAAATTATGGGCGGCCAACACGTTTAAATCGACATAATCGCCAATGTTTAAATTGTAATTGGCTTGGTAGTTGCGGTTTTCTACTTTGCGGCTGCCGATACGGTTGTTCATGGTACGAAGCTGAAGGTCCAGCTTGTTGTTGTCGTTTTCATATTCTACTTTGACCAAATGGCTGTTTGAGCGTTGTTGCAGGCTGGTCGGGTCGATTGGAGTCAGGTCCCATTGCGG
>NZ_JAUOQO010000329.1:0-274 GCF_030547725.1 Staphylococcus pasteuri
TGCTGATACTGAGCAACAACTTCAAGTTGTAAGAGGACGTACAGATACTTTAAATAGAACAACATTTAAAGCGCCTATGCGTGGAATTGTAAAGGAGATTGCTGTGACAACTCAAGGAGGAGTTATCCCTCAAAATGGTAAGCTAATGACCATAGTTCCTTTGGATGAGCGGTTATTAATAGAAGCTCGCATTTCTCCAAGAGATATTGCATTCATTCATCCTGGACAAGATGCTCTCGTTAAAATTACAGCCTATGACTATTCTATTTATGGT
>NZ_JAUOQO010000036.1:0-458 GCF_030547725.1 Staphylococcus pasteuri
GTTTTGCTCCGAGCGTCACTTTTGACGAAAACACCGTGAATGCTGATCCTCAGTTGCTGGACAACGATGTTACGCTCGTAGACGCCGAAGGTAACTTTGATGGCGGTTCGTTGACCGTATCAAATCTGCTGTCCGAAGAAACGGTGTCCGTGCGCAATCAGGGCACAGGCGCTGGCGAAATCGGGCTGTCTGGAGCCAACGTCACCTATGGTGGCGCGACGATTGGCACGCTGGCCGGAGGAATGGGCGCAGCGCTGGTTATCACGTTTAACGCTACCGCAACCACGACCTCTATCGAGGTTCTGATCGAGAACCTGACGTATACCAACAGCAATGACGCGCCTCTCGCGCCTCAAGATCTGGTTTTGAATCTGACTGATGCTGCGGGTGATGATCTGGGCGCACTGCAGGGCACTCCCATCTACAGCGAGCTGACAGGGGCGGCCAATGTGTTTGAC
>NZ_JAUOQO010000330.1:0-274 GCF_030547725.1 Staphylococcus pasteuri
GTAGCACAGCTTCATACGATGCAACTCTTAATGGAAAAGTTCTCGACTTAGCAATTCGCGAAGTAGTAAATAAACTAGTTACCGGACTTGAATCTGGTCAATGGGGTGATAAATAATGAAAAAATTAATAACCCTAGCATTAGTCTGTGCAGCGCTTACAGGATGTAACTCAACCAAAGAACCTATTTACTACTACGGTGAATATAACACCGCAGTTTATGCTTACTTAAAAGCAGAAGATGTTACCCTTGAAGAACAAATTACTATGCTAGAG
>NZ_JAUOQO010000331.1:0-274 GCF_030547725.1 Staphylococcus pasteuri
GTTTAAACCCATCTAACTGCTGCTTTAAAGGCTGCAACACAGTTTCTATGCTTTGTTTACTTTGTTGCTGTAGTTCCAAACATTTTTCAGAAAAAATTCGGTTTGCCAATAATTCAAACTGGGCCTTTACCCGTTCTTCACTTTTTTCTAGGTAAGTAATGCGCTCTTGCAAGGTAAGGTCTTTTTGTTGAAGCAACGCGCACCGCTGTTGCTCACGTTGTAACAATTGCTGGCTAGTTTCAAATTGCTCTTTTATTTCACGTAAGTATTCAAC
>NZ_JAUOQO010000332.1:0-274 GCF_030547725.1 Staphylococcus pasteuri
TGCTAGCACTACCTGCAGGTGATTTAGTCTATAGAATTGTTTTCTATTTGCTTCCAGCTAGTTTGTTTTGTTACTTCCTTTATGATGTTGTTGTAGCAATATCGCTTGTTTTTGTATTTGGTTACATCTTTATTGTTTTAGAAGGTATGGTTAAAGCCACTGTAATTAAAAGACTGGGGATTTCTGAAAGATTTTCAATGCCCCTTTTCATAGTGGTCTTGTTGAGTTTTGTCTCCGTGTTTTCTGCTTTCATGTTTCCCGTTATTCTTGAGCA
>NZ_JAUOQO010000333.1:0-273 GCF_030547725.1 Staphylococcus pasteuri
CATCATCAATGGTTACTCGACCCAATAAGTGACCTTGTTCATCGACGACAGGGGCGGATATCCAGTCGTGGCGCTCAAATAATGCAGCTACATCATCTTCATCCATCGCTACCGGAATGGTCTCTGCTTTACTGTCCATTACATCGCGTACGTTAACATTGGGGTTAACGGTAAGCAGGGTGGATAAGGGGATATCACCGAGTAGTGAATCATCCTCGTCCACCACATACAGGGCGTCTGTGGCTTCGGGTAATTCACCGCGCACCCGTAAGT
>NZ_JAUOQO010000334.1:0-273 GCF_030547725.1 Staphylococcus pasteuri
GGTTTGCCCGGAATTGCGGTATTTCGCGATCATTGCGCCCGCGACCGCGCGGTCCAGATCGGCATCATCAAACACCACAAACGGCGCGTTGCCGCCAAGTTCCATGGAAATCTGTTTCACGGTTTCCGCAGATTGCCGGATCAGCTCCTTGCCCACCTCGGTAGAGCCGGTGAAGGTGACTTTGCGCACCTTGGGATCGGCCATGATCGTGTTGCCGATGTCGCGCGCCGATCCGGTGACGATATTGATGACACCGGGCGCAAAACCGACGTC
>NZ_JAUOQO010000335.1:0-273 GCF_030547725.1 Staphylococcus pasteuri
GTATTAAATCCATTACGCTTCCTTCATACCCTGATTCGAGTATGTAGGAGTAGCCACCAACGATTTTTCTCTCTGAATCAATTGCTATGTATGTGTCTGCAGCATAATTAACAAAATTGCGAAGAATTCTGTTTCCGTTTCTATCTAATAGGCCGCTCCAATGCCACTTCTGGGCTTCATCTTTAAAATTAAGTTGATAAATACAGCTCTCGTTCGAGGTATAGTTTTCAGGTCGATGAAAAACGTTGTCAAAATACTTACTTACTTTAGTCC
>NZ_JAUOQO010000336.1:0-273 GCF_030547725.1 Staphylococcus pasteuri
GGTCCACACCGTCCAACGCGCAGCCCAGAACCACGGCATCCTCTGATGCCATACATGCGCCTTGCGCCATGAACGGCACCATCGGATGTGCCGCATCCCCAAGCAGAACCACCCGCCCCTCGGACCAGCGCGGCATCGGCGCCCGCACATGCAGGGCGGATCGGGTCACGTCGCGACAGGCCATCAGCAGGGCGCGGGCCTCTGGGTGGAAATCCTTGTAAATGTCGCGCAGCGCGTCGATGTCGCCCGGCAGGGTCCAACCCTCTTCTGTCC
>NZ_JAUOQO010000337.1:0-273 GCF_030547725.1 Staphylococcus pasteuri
GTTTAGCCCAGTTCTACGGTGGTGGTAAAGGTATCTTTGCTTCACAACCAGACGCTTATGTTTGGGCTGGTAAACGTTTCTTCGGTCGTGAACAAGGTGGCTTGAGTGATTACTTCATGCTAAGTGCTGATGGTTCTGGTGCTGGTGTTGATAACTTAAACCTTGGTTTTGCTCAACTTGATTTAGGTTGGACACAGGGTGGTGGTGGTACAACTGCTTCAAACAAAAAAGGTTCAGTTAACTCTTTAGCCTTTAACTTGCACGATATTAAAG
>NZ_JAUOQO010000338.1:0-273 GCF_030547725.1 Staphylococcus pasteuri
GGCTTATTTAGTTGCTTAGCAATACTGCTGGCGAGTAATTCACTTTGATTAAAGCCTCGTCGACATTGTTTTAACCAATGCAGAGGCACTGGTAAAAAAGCCTCAGGCAATCCTGAGTTTTGTTGCTTGGCGTGATTCAACATTAGCCGACTTAAGGGTTTTGCTAGGTATTGTTGTTTGCCGTATTTGTAGGCTTTGATGACTGGTTCAAGTGGCCATTGGTAATCATTTAAACAAATGACTCGGTCGAAGTGGGGCGGCTCTGTTTGGCAT
>NZ_JAUOQO010000339.1:0-273 GCF_030547725.1 Staphylococcus pasteuri
CTATCAGGCGCAGCAGCAATTGGCACTTAATTTTAAACAGATAGAGCAGCATATTAACAATGCCGCTTGGGCGAATAATCAAGCAAAGCTAACCCAGATGCTCGCAGGTATCGAATGCGTGGTGATCACGATTCATTCCATCGATCAGGCGTTTGCTTTTTTTGATAGTCAAAACAGCTCAGGCAAACGTTTATCTGAGTTTGATCTACTTAAAGCGCGTCATCTGCGTGGCATCGTTTCTCACCCATCCGTAGGCATTGGTTGCTCCCGTAT
>NZ_JAUOQO010000018.1:0-10341 GCF_030547725.1 Staphylococcus pasteuri
CTATAATATTATGTATTAAAGCTTGTTTATACAGTAACATAGAAAGATAGGCATAACAACAAAAAAACTATGCCTTTTAAATTCTATAATATTATGTATTAAAGCTTGTTTATACAGTAACATAGAAAGATAGGCATAACAACAAAAAAACTATGCCTTTAATGTGGCAAAACTATGCCTTTAATGTGGCAAAACTATGCCTTTAATGTGGCAAAACTACTCCTTTTATGTGGCAAAACTACTCCCTTTAACACCTTAAATCCATTGTCTCTCTAAGCATCAAACAAGTCCTAAAAAGGTTTTAAAAATATTTATAAAAATATATTAAAAAGGGCGGGGATTATGAGACAGCAACCACTATGAAAAAGGTTTCTATAAATACCATGTTACATACATTCGTACTTATACTGTTATTTATATGTATATTATTAGAACACTATTGTAAAATTTAAAATACTGTATAATGCTTGTAAATTTATGTAAGTTACAAATATTATACAATTTCTTACTATTTGATCCACAATACAAAGGGCTTCATGTGAAATCGAAAGTAATGTATACGTTGATCATAGACACAATGATGTATCGAATGAACAAAGGTACTATTGAGATAGATAAAAATGGGCATCAGTATATCGAATTTGAGACCGAGTATTTCAAGAAACTGTTAAACATCAGTGTAAACGCAGTCAATAAATTCAAAAAAGAATTAATTAAAGTAGGGCTTATTGATGTACTTCAAAAACAGGAAAACAACGTTTTTACGTCTACATGCCAAAAATCGAAGACAAAAAATTTTATTATTATAATAAAGAGACGAAATCCAACAAATACACATATATCGAATTACCTAAATTCTTATTTGAAGCGGCATATCAATCAATACCTTTCTATCAAAAATAGCCGTACAACTGGACGCTTTGTGGACAATCACGGTGTGTATATACAAAAATACTTATAATCGCTTCATAGACGCATTAAACATCAAATCAAAGCATACACTAAAAAAAACATATCAATATCTTAGTCAAATACAATCTATTAATCGTGAGTAATGTAGCTACTACAATTAATCATATTTTCAGAACATAAAATCGTTATTATGTATTAAAGCCTAAAAAAAGAAAAAAACAATGTAATCAAGCAAGTTGATACAAACGATAGTTATGTCTCAAGTCATAATGTAAATGTTAAACAAAATAGGGCAAATAATGTCGATATGGAAGGACATAATCACAATAATAATGCATCTGATTAACAAAATATGTCATCTAGTAATATTAAAAATTCTAGTAACACTATAAACATAAATGCACAGTATATATCAGAGTCAGCCTCACTCAAAACTGAAAATGAATCATTAAAAGAACAAATGCGCTATTACAAAAATACATCAAACAATACTTACCTGATTTCATCGATGAGAAAAAAATGCTAAAAGAACAATTACTACAGAATTTTCTGACTTATATCCGTACGCTTATTGTTAACTACACGACAAATGTCAAAGAAACACAACGTGCAATGAGTGTTATTTGTGGCGCCAAGAATAAATATAATCAACTCTATGGAACAAATTATAGTCTCGAAGATTTAGAACGTGAAATTGGAGAAGCATTAATCCGTGTAAACCGAAAGCATAAAAAAGACAACAAAACGATTACCGAAGTATGTAATTATCTATTTTCAAGTATCAAAGGCGTATTTACTCAAAGTCACGAAGAAGATTATAACAAAGGTGTTATTACAAAAAGTCCTACAATAGCTTTATTTGGTGACTTACCGAATATTATTACGACATCAAGTCAATTGATGAATAACAATATTAAAAAACAAATAACGTCAGATGAATTACATGCCGCCAATCAATACGCAACGGCTAAGAAAATGTCTTTTTGATAACCTAATATAAGATTTGCGAGTAGTGGACCATAGGAACGGCAAGGATAAATTGAATTAGTAAAAGACATTACCGTTATTAGTATGTCTATTTGCTACGTATTTTAGACATAAGGTCTTTATAATATATGTTAAATTTACTCTTTTTATTTACAATGTTTTCAGAGGAGTATGAATCGATGATACAGGTCCTATATAAAATCTTGAGTTGCTGTAGTAAAATGATTTATATGAGGTAGCAGACGCCAATACACATACACATAAACGTGTTGATATATATGTGTATGTGTATTGGCGTCTGCTTAAAGGGGAATCAGCATATATTATTACTACAACTAAGTAACAATATAATATGAATCTTTATATTTTGTTTACTGATTTAATGATTTCTTTTTTTGTTAAATCAATAATACCTTGATATTTTTCTCCATTGAGTTCTAGCTTTTTTATTTCATTACTATAAATTGGTTAAAGTTAAAAGTCAAAATATATATTTATATCATGAATAAAGAGAAGCGGATTTTCGACATACGCTCATGCATATGTGTATACACGTGTGTATGTTTATGTTAAATTGAGAAAGGAGGTGTAAAAATGGAAATAATTACTTTCGCAGCCGTTAAAGGTGGAGTAGGAAAAACAACATTATCCTATAACTTTTCTGGATATTTATCTGACTTGGGATACAAAGTGTTAATGATAGATTTAGATCATCAATGCAATTTATCTCAAATCTTAGGAATTTATGATCAAAAGAATACTGTCTTATCTATATTCGAAAAAATAGATACGCTGCATATTGAAGAAAAAGTTAAGATACACCGTATTAATGACAATATAGATCTTATCAGTGGATTTTTACGTTTAGATGAGTATGAAAAGCATATGAGTACGACAGATGGAAAAGACATGCAATTATATATGTGGCTGGATGATTACTATGAAGAATATAATATTGGTCAATATGACTATATTATTATTGATACACATCCTGATTTTAGTACATCAACAAGAAATGCGATTGTGGTAAGCCATAAAGTAATTTCTCCTAATAAGCCAAGTGGCTTTAGTGATGATTCGAATGCAAACATTTCATATCGTATTAATAAATTAAAGAAGGATTTAATTGACTTTAGGACACGAGAAAGTTATGTAACAGCTAAACTTTTTTTCGTTGGAAATATGGTCAAACATAATACTAAATCATCAATCAATTTTAAAAAAAGTATTGAAAATCAAGAAGATTATATAACTTATTTTCCTGATAAGGAATTAATTACACGTAGTGTTTTAGAAAAAAAACCAATTGTATCATTTAAGCAAGAACCTGCAATATACTTAAAAGAAAAAAGTTTTTTTCAGCAATTTATAAAGAGTTGTAAAGCTATTAAAGATGCTTGATTGATATACACATGTTTATGCGTACGATTACACACATAAACATACACATTTGCGTGCGCACTATATGATGAGGAAGGAGTTTTAAAATGGCATTTAATAAAAAAATAGATAGTAATGACCAAGAAAATAGTATAGAAAAAGCTTTAGAGAATGCAGTATCACCCAATACATCGTATAAAAAAATAGAGATAAAAAAAGATAAAATTAAAGAAAAGAAGAAGAGATATCAATTTATGTTACAGCCTTCAGTTAGGAAAAAACTAGATGATTTAGTTGAAGAAAATAATTATTCATCATCTTCAGAGTTTTTAAATGAGATTATAAAGCAATTATAGGCAAACTAGTGTTACATTTAATTGTGCAATGTATATTTAACCTTTAGATATGGAAAAAGATTATTAAACTAAGCCGATGTCAATTGTACACAAACAAAGCACATAGAAGCTATATTGGTGCCGCTTCTATGTGCTTTGTTTGTGTACGTTGTGTACTTGAAAGTTATAGAAGAAAATTATATACCACGTTTAGAATTAATCCAGATATACTAAAAATATAAGGATATAAAACCCAAAATAATAAAATGCGATGATAGATCGCATGGTGGTAAGTCAAAAAGTATAAAGAAACCTATTTTTAAGAGTTAGAGGGAGATTAATCACATAACGATATTGAAATAATCATAGTTAATGTTAATAATCAAAGGAAGGAGTAGTACATATGACGGTGATTCATACAAGAAAATTAAGAAAAAGTGGTAATAGTAATATATTAACGATACCTAAAGAAGTAATCAAAGCATTAGATGTCGTAGAAGGTCAATTTATTGCTTTTAACGTTGTTAACGGCCGAGTTGTACTCGAAGCGGTTAAAACAACAGATGATAACGAAAGAGATATTTTGAGTATCGCCAATCAAATAAGTAAACAGTATGACAGTGCGTTCAAAGACCTAGTTAATAGATAATAGGAAGATGACATATGCAATACTTAACAGAAAAATATGATCACTATGTTATTAGTAAATACAGTCCTAAAGAACAGCATGGTGTTAAAGGTCCCAACGTATTAAATATGTTAGTTAATATACTTAAACAGTATGTGTTTGGCAAAGAAATATATTCGACGTTAGAATTGAAAGCAGCTAGTTTAGTACGGAACTTAGTACAAAAGCATGTCTTTTTTAACGCGAATAAAAGAACGGCTTTAATATCACTAGGCGCTTTTCTTAATATTAATGGATATCAGCTCACTATAATTAATACGGAAACGACTGACTGTAAGATTGCG
Source organism: Staphylococcus pasteuri (assembly GCF_030547725.1). Lineage (NCBI taxonomy): Bacteria > Bacillati > Bacillota > Bacilli > Caryophanales > Staphylococcaceae > Staphylococcus > Staphylococcus pasteuri. The sequence continues at coordinate 4,587 of NZ_JAUOQO010000018.1, forward strand.
ACAGATGACTTAGAGGAAGAAATAATAAGCCAGTGGGTTAAGCTAATCTAAAGTCAATGAATAGTACACAGTTATAAAATTAATCAAAAGAAGCGACGAACGATCACTCATATGATGAGCCCTTTCTTATATATATAATATGTGTACGTCGTGTACGCTTAAGTTAAAAGGCATAGTTTTGCCACATGAAAACCTATTTTAAATACATCATTTGGATCGTTTCATAAGTTGATGAAATGGCGTAAACTACATTGTTATAAGTTATAAATCTTTGATAAAATTTAACATCATATATTACAATGAAGTTAGGTTAAAATTGTATCACTAATATTTTGATTAGTACTCATTAATATGAACTAACCATTTAGTCTACCTCCATAATAGAGAATGGTTGGTTTTCATTGAATTGAACAAGTTCGATGAAGCAGTGAGGAAAAGTCTAATTGCAACATGGTGTGCAGTGTATTTAAAAGAAGCGGTAAAATCCGCTTCTTTTTTATGTTCGATATGAGTACGTAGTATACATACATTTAGTCTTAAATAACAAAAAGCATTAAAGGGTGTTCAATTAACTATATAAGCACTAGTTGTGTTTGACCGTGCCAATAATTTTATATCATTCTCTAATTGAAATAGATATGGTTTTTCTGCACTTCAGTTGACGTTCGCCACTTCTTAAGCATTGTATACTTGATGCGGCCACACCCGTTTTTTGATTAATATAATACGCAGAATTTAGGAGTCTTTCAATTGTTTTGATTATCATATTAAATCAGTGAACGGTTTTTTTAAGGTTACTCACAGCATATATTTTGATGGTGCCTAGTTACTTAAATACGTCATATATAGAATTAAATAAGAAGCGGTTAGCCATTGAGCTATTATAACCGCTTCTTATTCTTTGCTATTTATATATATACTAGGAAAGATAACAAACTTTATAATCGCTCTCAGAAATTAATAGAGACGTTTCTAGAGTTTTTGAAGTAAATTAGTCCCGATTTTTTCTAATTGCTCTAAAAAACGCTCTCTGTCCCTCTCAAATGATTCATCTACATCTTTTTGATGATCTGGATTTTTTAACCACTCTGGTGTTTTTTCACGACTTTGTAAACGATTATTCCGATCCCTTTTTTTTTCGGGAATAAGGTTGTTTCTTCGAATGAATACGTTTTTCGCTATCGAAAGTAAATTCTAAATATTCAATTGTTCGTCCCTTTTTTGCCTTTATCTTATTTATTTCTAGATTTGGAAATAACGGAACGAGTTCTTTAATAATTGGTTTTAATACACGTTTATCAACATCCCCCATTTTATATGATTTAGGAATATCAAGACGTTCTCTGAAATCAATCATTTTTAACTTTAAATAACCAGTATGTTTAAATTGCTTAAGTAGTCTAAATATATTTTTTGAATAACTAGAACGAAGTGAACACATTTCGGCTAATTCAAATTTAGTAAAATCTTCTGTTAATGAATTTAATAAATGTATGAGATCGGGATGTGTTGATATCTCTAAATATTCTTCTTTAGGGAAAACTTTATATTGATTAAACAATACAAATCTATGAATATAATCATCAGTTTCTATGCGATAAGTTATTTCGAGCGTTTTATCATATACGTGCTCTAAATCTTCAATAAACCGCTTCTTATTACGTTGATTATGGTTATATTTGCTCAAATCTTTTAACGTGTCGAAAGATAAATACAATGTAGATGTTTGTTGTTCTTTTAATTTATAGTACATAGCAAAAAACAAATCTAATTCAACAGACGTAAAATTTCGCAATGATACTAAATTAAGTTCATTTCTATAAATCACTGTTTTGCCACTCATAGCTAGTTCTGCCTCCTTTTAAAGGTCGTTAAAACAAAATGACCTTTAAAAATAATATGATTAAGAGCATTATATCATTGTAATATCAGTATCTCAACATACATAAAAGGTCGTAAATAGAAAACGTCCTTTTACTGCAACAAAATACCCTTTGGATATCAAGAGCCACAAGGGTTTGGATGTCGTCTGAAAAGGTTTTAAAAATATATTAAAAAGATGCTTAATATATTTGAGCATTTGATACACAAATATATTAAGTTATATTTAATTAAGTTCAATATATACGTATACACCGTACAAAACGGGTAAGTAGTACATTTTGTACACATAAATATAAGTAAAAAATAAGTAAACAATTTAAGGGTCATTTTGTTGCAAATTAATGTTTAGAAAATTATTAGTATAGTGTACTAAGTAGACAATGTAGATACAATAGTATTGTGTACTTAATGTACGTAGTACACCAAATATTTACGTATAGAAGTATAAGGTATAACATAAAAAAACAAACAATAATGAAGAAAGGAGATGAAAGCATGAGAGAGCAATTAAAAAAGTTTAAAAATCAAGATGTTGTATTAACTGCAGAAGTAAAAACTGTGAAATATAGACGTTATGCAGATAGGTTTAGCAAATATAAAAAGAACGTGCATATACTACTAAAAAATATAAAAATAAATGGTGAATTTATCGATCATATATGGTTGCAAGAACGTAATAAGTTTTATGAAGAATACAAGCCTTTAACAGGACAAACGGTTAAATTTAAAGTTAAAATCAAACCATATATAAAAAAGAAGGATTTTGTGTATGTAGAAGATTATGGAATACAAAGGTTAAGTAAAATTATGAGCAAAGAAGTCTATGACGAACAAAAACCATTTAAAAAGAAATGATAGTAATATATTTAAGTATAAAATAAAATACAATGACGCTGAGAGACGCATTCATTTACGTTGAGAGTTACTAAGAGAGGTAATACACGGAGTGAGTGCGCTTATTTTATTAAAACAAGTTAAGAAATTTCTTCAAAACTAATTACAAAAAGCAAAGAAAGAGGTTTAAAAACGAAATTAACTACAGATATAACAAATCGATTTGCTGATATTGATTATGACGAAGTAACTGGTGAAATATTAGCTGGTGGAAATACTTTTATATTTATTGAAAATCATGCAATTAATCCAAAATATAAAGAAATTGCTAATAGATTAGTTGAATATTTAAAAATAAATAAAAATCCAAAAACTATCGATATTGATAAAGAAACGCAATTATTTCCTTATAATGATGAAAGTACTTTCTTTTACAAAGGTTCAATATTTAAAAATAATGATTTTGTTAAAAGAATAAAATTTAAAAATGAACGTGATTTAGCGAAAGAAATAGCCTTATTAAATTAATAAGGCTATTAAATTTTATGTAATTATATAAAAAAAGCAGTTACAAATCAGATACTAAATTGTAAAATATTTCTATGGTAAAAATAGTATCAAAAATTAGACTAAAGTGTTTTTGTAGTATATATTATAAAATGTAAGATAAGATTATAACATCTTTTAATTAAATGATTAGGTTAATTTTTTAAGTAATATCTTTAATTTAAAAGATGGATAAAAATTACAAAAAATAACGTTAGATATTAGAAATAAAGGCTATATATATATGTACGAAGTGTGCTGTGTGTACGTTGTTAACGTTGTGTACGTAGTACATTAATTAGTAATATTAAATAAAGACTATTCATAGAAATGAGTGATAAAAATGGCTAATACTAAAACGATAAAGCAAATTAAAATGGCAAAAACGAAAAGCGAAAATTTAAATGAATTTCTACTTAATTTCGTTCATTGGGAAAAAATCGCAAAACGACTGAATTACAGTAAACCTTCAGTTTTTAGAATAAAAAAGCAATTGAGGGAACACATTGACGAAGAGGGAGAACAAGAAGCTTTATATCGTATGTTTACGGTTTCTGAATTAAATAAACTTATAGATTTGTATAACGATTATATTAAGCATCCAGAGGCTTATGCTAAACCGAAAACAAAAAAAGAGTTGAATATAGAGCGTCAAGAAAAGGCGATAGCCAAACATATGAATGATATGAAAATGGATTATAAACCAACAGATAGAGAGTGATAATACATGGCAAAAGAATGGAGTTATATTATTGATATTCCCCCAGTTGCGACACCACGCCCTAATTTTAGAAGTGTAAAAGGGGCAGACGGTAAAGTGAAAAATATCACATACTACCCAGAAAAATATAATCAATACATGAGAGATGTACAAGAGATGCTCAAGCGAGATAATGCCTTAAACAAGGATTTCTATGATGTCATGGCTTGCCCGTATGGTGTAAAAGCTGAAATTAAATTTTTTGTACAAGCACCTAAAGGCTACAAAGGGGTTAACAACATTATGAGAACAACGGCACCTGATATTGATAACTTGGAAAAAGCTGCTTTTGACAGTATTTTTAAAGGTTTAGAAATCAAAGATAGTCGCATAGCGATGGTGGCTAAAGCTAAATTTCAAGAGTTACACAGACCTAGAACAGAAATCACATTGAAAGGGATTGAATGATATGCCTTCAACCAATTTAGATAAATTTTATGCCATAGAGAAGATTATGGAGGAGTTTAACAGTCTTCAAGAGAATTATTTAAAGTCGCTAGAGGAACGCTATGAATACATGAACGAGTATCGTAGAGAGTATAGAAGTCTAGTAAGAGCTGTTAATGAGGTTGAAAAACGACTAAAAACGACAGAAAACGACGATGAAGAAATTGAAGTTTTAAAGAAAAATGCAAGGATCAATGCACAAAGGCAAATAGACAGTATAGAAGAGCAAAGAGAATCGAACCCCTATTATGACCCTAAAGACAGTGTAAAAAGCTTGAATAAGCTTATAAATGCTTTATATAGAAGGGTAGATATAAGTTATTTAGAAAGTGTTCAAAAATCTTTAGAAAAAAACAATATAGATGTTGACGGTTTGCCATTGCTTATAGACGTATTAGAAAGCTATGAAGAACAAGACGACAGAGAACAAAAACAAAAAATATTATCTTTGATAGACATGGCCAAAAATGACTATTTAGGTAGTTTTAAAGAGTATAGAAATGCTTTAGAAACAGGAGAAGTAGGAGAATCATTTAACGATATTTTTAAAGTATTAGCCCAGTTAGGATATGACGAGGAAGCAGGTCTGATGGCAGACGCATTGCCAGATTATGACGATGTTAGACGTGAAAGACCTGACCCGCAGCAATTATTGGAAGTTTTACCACCAGTTAAAAGTGCAGACCTACAGTATTGGCAGTCTAATAGACGAAAAAGTGAAGGCTATGCATTAAATATGCTGTTTGCTAAAGAAGTAGCATATACACGTAGAGCATTGTTAGAAGATAGGGAATATATAGGTACTAGAAACGCCTTTAAACGATTAAATAACGCCTATGATGAACTTAGTGCCTATATGTATGAAAGATATCACGAATTAGGTGGAACACCGTATAATTATCACGGACATATGGATAGAAGAAAGTAGTAAAAAGGTTATAAACGCTTATATGACGGTGTTTATAACCTTTTCTTTCGTGGATAAAATTAGATAAAAAAACAATAAAATATATATAGCATACATATATAAATTTAAAAACCCTCAAACATACGCTAAATATAACAAAAAGTAAACAAAATATCAAGAAAATAAAAAGCGTTAATCAAGAAATAAGGGAATTATATAAATAAATTATTGATAAAGAATATTGCACATTTCCGAAGGAAATGTGACGGAATAAAAAGTATCAAAAATGAGACCTAAAAGGAACGGAAATAAAGAGCAGTATCAAAAATAAGACCGGAGAGCAAGTGCTATGGGCTGGCAGCCCATAGCACTTGCTC
>NZ_JAUOQO010000340.1:0-272 GCF_030547725.1 Staphylococcus pasteuri
TCCTTCGCATTATCGATATCTTTAAGCGCTTGTTCTTTAAGGCGATTGACTTCGTCTTTAGCGGCAGCTTTTTGTTCCGGAGTTAAATCAGGATTATTATCAATTTCTTTAAGTTTATTGTTAGCTGCTTCTTCGATATCTTGTTTCGCTTTGTCTTTCGCTTGATCAATCGTAAATTGATTTGGATCAAACTGATTGATTGTATCTTGTGCTTTTGACTTAGCTTCCTCAATGCCGTTTAAATCCTTCGCATTATCGATATCTTTAAGCGC
>NZ_JAUOQO010000341.1:0-272 GCF_030547725.1 Staphylococcus pasteuri
AAATTATATAAACATTTTTATTATCGTTTATTTGCTATTCTAACTTATGTATTTATTTTATTTAATTTTGTACCGTTTATAGACCAGTTATTTAATGGATTCTCTGCCCCACAAAAAAGATTGCATTTTATCATTGCATTTAATTCAGCTATGTTAATAGGACTTTATGTTAAATATTTTAAAAATGTAAAAATTAAATATTATCTTCTAAAAAATATTATTGCGCAAAGCGTCATATTTATAAGTGCCTTCGCCTATCATACTTAAGGTGC
>NZ_JAUOQO010000342.1:0-272 GCF_030547725.1 Staphylococcus pasteuri
TCACACCATTTAATGATCCTCTAAATCTTGTGGCGCATAAGATCGGACCAGCAATTGCAGCGGGCAATGCGATCATCGTGAAGCCTGCTACAGTAACTCCGCTTAGCGCGCTTCTTCTAGCGGAAGCATTCGACAATGCTGATCTTCCACACGGAGTACTCTCTGTCATTACCGGAAGAGGGAGTGAGATTGGAAACGTGCTTGTGACACATCCTGACGTTCGTATGATTTCATTTACCGGCGGTCTAGAAACAGGTGAACAGATTACACAC
>NZ_JAUOQO010000343.1:0-272 GCF_030547725.1 Staphylococcus pasteuri
GCATTATTCAGCTTGTTTATATACCCAATTATTGTGTTTTTCTTATTGTTAGGTGACTCCTTCGGTTTACCTAAGGTAGAAACACATCAATGGGGTGGCTTATTGCTAACGCTAGTATTGGCTATCGTGGGTATTGTTGCAGCTCTTCCAATCGGTATTTTATTGGCTTTGGGTCGACGTTCTCATATGCCAATAGTACGAAGCTTTTGTACTATCTACATTGAGTTTTGGCGTGCAGTGCCTCTTATTACCGTATTGTTTATGGCATCGGT
>NZ_JAUOQO010000037.1:0-451 GCF_030547725.1 Staphylococcus pasteuri
GGCCTCAGGTGCAACTGTTTTTGGCTCGACTTTTTCAGGTACTGATTGTTCTACCAATACTGGCTCTTGCACTTTAGGTTGCTCAGCAGTCTTCTCCGCATTAACACGAACTTTCTTACGTAAGTTTCGACGTTCTCTGCGTTCTTTAATTTGCTGTTCTTTAGGTGCTTGCTCTTTTTGAGCAGGCTTATTTTCTTTTACCGTCTCGGTCTTTTCAACCTTGTCGCGCGCAGGCTTATTGCGCTGGTCCTTACGACGACGGGTTTTAGCGCCTTCGCTTCGCTCACCGCGCTCGTTACGTTCGTTGCGATCTTTACGTTCAGGGCGCTCTTGTCGCTCCGAATTTTTGCTAGTACGCTTGTCGTTGCGTTGGTTGTTACGACGATTGTTGCGCTTGTCACGGTTATTATTGTTTTTGCTTCGAGTGTTCTGCTTAGGAGCAGGCTTTTCC
>NZ_JAUOQO010000344.1:0-272 GCF_030547725.1 Staphylococcus pasteuri
GCCCTGAGTATGATTTTTATCCTGGCCTCGGTCCTGTTCCGCGTTTCAGACTACGTAATCCTCGTCGGCTCAACAGAAGACGGTGCGGCGGAGCAACTTGGCAACATTACCGAAGAGCTTCTTGAAAACGAAGATCTCATTCGGGAATTTGGAGTTAAGAAGTTCCTTCGCACCGCCACTACTGATGTAATTTGTGAAATGGCGGATGGCTATCGTTTCCGCATCCTGGCGCGCGGAGCTGAGCAGCGGATTCGGGGGCGGCTATGGAAAGG
>NZ_JAUOQO010000345.1:0-272 GCF_030547725.1 Staphylococcus pasteuri
TTACCGAATCACGCTTTCTCATTACCCTAGGCGCCGCTATTCACTAGCCATAAATTGTAGCCACCAGCCGTTTTACCCTTTAAGGCTTAAAACCGCCTAATCCTATAGATTTATCAGCTAATTTTTATGGCAGAAGTCACGTGCTTCTGCCTTTTTTATTCGAGAGAATTGATGCTTAGTATTTTTGATGTGTTTAAGGTGGGTATAGGCCCATCTAGCTCACACACCGTTGGGCCGATGATTGCCGCTCATAACTTTATTCAACAGTTAAC
>NZ_JAUOQO010000346.1:0-271 GCF_030547725.1 Staphylococcus pasteuri
GGTCAACTGGGAGCTCAAATTGGTAAAGCTTTAGAGAAAATCGCCAGTGGCAGTCAATCAGCGAGTCCACCAGTATTTAACAATAATTTTTTAACCAGTAGTTCGTTTCTATATCAATCTGCTTTTGATGGGGAATACTGGAGTGGTGATGTGAAAGCTTATAAAGCTGCCAGTGGCGGCGGCTTTAGCTCAACTGAAACCTGGAGCGCGGCTAAAGAACTAGACGCAATGTTGCCAGAAAATAGAACAATTTTTACGCGTAACCCAGAAT
>NZ_JAUOQO010000347.1:0-271 GCF_030547725.1 Staphylococcus pasteuri
GTGCTACTGAGTACGTAGTAAGTAAAACGGTAGAAATAGCTAAAGTACAAAATCCAAATTTAAATATTGCAGGTTATAACAATGGCTATTTTTGGGATGACGAAGAAGCTGTTGTTACTAAAATAAGAGAGTCTGGCGCTAAGTTATTGTTTGTTGCGATTACCTCTCCAAAAAAAGAAAATTTTATTAATAAATGGCAAGATAAATTAGGTGTTGATTTTGTTATGGGTGTAGGGGGTACTTTTGATGTGGTGGCTGGGAAGGTGAATCG
>NZ_JAUOQO010000348.1:0-271 GCF_030547725.1 Staphylococcus pasteuri
ATTAAATACAAACGCAACCATACCCAAATGGCTTTTCCACATAATGCTCAGCATCAGCACTTTTGGTCTTACTTACCCGATCTCTGTGCCAATACCATTCAAGTCCTCGAGCTTACGCAAAGTGACTTTGAGGTATGGCATGACCCCGGTTTACGCCTAAGCACCAAAGATTGGCAGCAGGCTTTTGAGAACAACCAACAGCCACTGCTCACCCGAAAATTTGCGTGGTGGAGCTTCGCTCTCCTGTCCCTATTTGTACCCACCATAAAAG
>NZ_JAUOQO010000349.1:0-271 GCF_030547725.1 Staphylococcus pasteuri
CGCTCATCAATTACCTGACGGGCTTTGATCGTCGCCATCTCACCTGCCTTATCGGGATCGCTTATCGTATCAGCGCGTATCAGGGTCTGCGTCTTGCACGCGTTGTCGATGACTTTCTCGATACGCGCAGCCACACGATAAGTGCTGCCCACCTTGATCGGCTCGGGATAAATCAGAAAACCATTGTATTCGATGGGATCGTTTTTGGGGCTATCCTCTGCCTCACGACCGCCGAAAAGTTTCTTGAAAAAAGACATGCGTGCCTCTGAAG
>NZ_JAUOQO010000350.1:0-271 GCF_030547725.1 Staphylococcus pasteuri
GGATAAGGTATTGTCTTTTAAGCCATTTAAATACGGTAATAAAGCACAGGCTAGCTTGGCAGAATCGTGACGCACTATGTCACTGTCTTCATCAATTAAATCTGCGTAAATCACTTGATACTTCTGTTGAAGAGTACTCAAATCTTCAACGTCTACTACTTGCGCGCGTTCTAAATTGTAGCTAGCGATCATCTCATCGCTGGGAATGTGGTTGTTTACTACTATGGCGTCAAGTGAGCGGCCAAGGTAATGCTCTAAGTCAGAGATAAAG
>NZ_JAUOQO010000351.1:0-271 GCF_030547725.1 Staphylococcus pasteuri
CTTAATGGGTAACCTTCGAGCTGAACGATGAAATTTAGGATATCAATCGACCCTCCAGCTAAACCGGCGGTACCGGCCGACGTTATTTCGTTTCTTGATCCCATCAGCATAACCGCTGGATTCGGGTTGACGGCGAGTGAAGCCCTTCAATTTTTCCGCCAGAAGGGGCTTAAGACTTCTTTTGATTATAAGGATCTCATCAAAGAGGAGCACGAGGTGGCATTCACGGTTGCCAAGATGCTTGATATGGATATGTTGAGTGCTGTTAAGG
>NZ_JAUOQO010000352.1:0-271 GCF_030547725.1 Staphylococcus pasteuri
GCGTACTCAGCAGCTTTCATCAATTAACCAGCAGCTAGTACATGCCACTAGCTCTGCCGAGCAAGCTAACCAATCTAAAACTCGCTTCTTGGCTGCCGTTAGTCACGACCTAATGCAGCCGCTTAATGCAGCCAAATTGTTTACCGGTTCACTGTTGGAAGCCGAGTTAGAAAAAGAGGCGAAGTTTTTAGCTGCCAGCATTGATAAATCCTTATATTCTGCCGAAGAAATCATCAGTGATTTGCTGGATATTTCGCGCTTGGAATCTGGC
>NZ_JAUOQO010000353.1:0-271 GCF_030547725.1 Staphylococcus pasteuri
GTCATATGTCGATTGCGCGACCGACAGGTTTGCTTCTGCCATCGCCACATTCGCCCGCGCCGAAGCCTCGGCCGCGACGTAAGATGAATCGTCGATTCGGAACAATGGATCGCCAACTTTCAGGAGTTGATCAGGCGTATAAAGAACCTCTTGGATGACGCCGCCCACGCGCGGGCGCACCTCGACTTGTTGAAAGGCAACAGCGTGCCCGGGCGAGGTCACGATGCGCGGCACTTCTTGCAAGTTTAGCGTGACAACGCCCACTTCGCGC
>NZ_JAUOQO010000354.1:0-270 GCF_030547725.1 Staphylococcus pasteuri
CTTTTTTTATGCCTTTTGTTTCAGCTTCATTCGTAAAAAATTTGACAAGTTTGCTTGTTAGTCACAGACTCCGATTTTAAAAGTGATTAAAAATAAGAGCATATTATGAGCAAGCAAATTGTATCTACCGAGTCAGCTCCAGCTGCTATTGGCCCATACTCGCAAGCAACTAAAATTGATGAGTTAGTGTTTACTTCTGGCCAAATTCCACTAGACCCTGCCACTATGGAAGTAGTTGCCGGTGGTATTAGTGAACAAACCAAACAAGTG
>NZ_JAUOQO010000355.1:0-270 GCF_030547725.1 Staphylococcus pasteuri
CGGTAATGCTATTAATCTACCAGAAAAGTACCAGAAAAATGTCAAGGTTATTAACTTAACTGGGCTAGTTTATGGTTGGCTAGTGCCGTATGTTCGTGATGCTTTCGCATTTAAAAAAATTCTCAGTGAGGCACATTCGTTATCAATTGTCGGTGCTGACATTATGGATGGTGGTTATAACCCCCACCCCTCGGCAATGCGTTCACTGTTAGCTAGCTATGCCCAAAATCTTGGTGTCTCTTCGCGCATATTAGGGTTCAGCTGGAATGC
>NZ_JAUOQO010000356.1:0-270 GCF_030547725.1 Staphylococcus pasteuri
GGCATGTGATCCACATATCACGTTTGAAAATGAATCTCTTGAGCTTGCTGACTCGCTTAATAAGAAAATCAGAAGTCGTTTAGAGGAAAATGGGTGTGAGATCATTGAATGATGTAGTTGAATATATAACGGGATTGGTTTCTTCTATTCCAAAAGAAGTGATAGTAATGGTAGGCGCGTTTTTATTCCTATCTTTTCTACTTAAGAGTGTTGCAAGATTATTGAAATTATCAATTTTTGTAATTGCAGTGTCTACTGTGGCTTATATGG
>NZ_JAUOQO010000357.1:0-270 GCF_030547725.1 Staphylococcus pasteuri
CCTGTCCACCGGTCAGGATGGCAAGATCTTCCAGCATCGCTTTGCGGCGATCCCCAAAATCAGGCGCTTTGACACCGGCCACTTTCAGGCCACCACGCAGTTTGTTCACCACAAGGGTTGCGAGCGCTTCGCCATCAATGTCCTCGGCCATCACCAAGAGTTGCTTGTTCGCCTGCATGACAGCTTCAAGCAAGGGCACCATAGGGGCCAGAGACGTCAGTTTCTTCTCGTGCAGGAGGATGACGCAGTCTTCCAGGGTCGCCGTCATCT
>NZ_JAUOQO010000019.1:0-10224 GCF_030547725.1 Staphylococcus pasteuri
TTTTAAAAAGGCTTCTCGTTCTTTCTCTAATTGTGGATCATACTCATTTTGTGTTTGTTTTTCATATGTGCGTTCTTCTAACCATTTTGGTGTTTTCTCACGACTTATATATTGTCGTGACTTACCTATATTCGTCATTTGTGGCTGTCGTTTACTGTGAATACGTTTCTCAGCATCAAAAGTAAACTCTAACCATTCAATTTTACGTCCTTTTTTTGCCTTTATTTTATTGATATTAAGATTATTAAAAATGAAGCCTAATTCTTTAATGATAGGGGCTAATACTTTTTGATTAATATTTGTCATACGGTAACTATTAGGAATATCTAGCCGTTCTCTAAAATCATCAATTTTAATTTTTACATAGCCAGTATGTTTATACTGCTTAAGTATTCTGAACATATGCTTAGAATATGTAGATTTAAGGTGTGTCATTTCTCTAAGTTCAAATTTAGTGAAGTTACTAGTTAATGAATTAATAATATGTTCTAAATCTGGATTAACACCAATAGCCACATACTCTTTATCTTTATAAATTTCTACTTTAGTAAAAAGAATAAATTTTCTAATAACATTCTCAGTTTCTTCTCTATATGTTAAAGAGAAAACTTTATCATAGAATTTTTCTAAATCTTGAATAAAAAGCTTTTTATCATGACTATAGTAATTACTTAATTCTTTTAATTCTTCAAATGGCACATTAACAGTCAAATTGCCTTTATCTTTTAATTTATTACACAAAGTAAAAAATAGATTAACTTCAGTATTATTAAATTTTCTCAATGGAACTAAATTCATATCATTTTTATATACTACTGTTTCTCCACTCAACTAACTCCACTCCAATCTAAAAGAAACCTTTACAGAATAAAGATTCCTATTAACTTTAATTGAAAATACTTATAATAGCTATTTTATAAACAATAATAACATAAAGAAACCTAATATAAAAAAAGTTTCTTTAGTTTAATGATTGGTTGCCTTTAGTTTAATGATTGGTTGCCTTTAGTTTAATGATTGGTTGCCTTTAGTTTAATGATTGGTTGCCTTTAACATCTCAAATCCGTTGTCACTCTGAGGATCAAATGCCTCCTAAAAAGGTTTTAAAAAGATTTATAAAAAGATATTAAAAAGTTCGGGGCAATTTGCCCCTCACAAATTCAAAAGACAAAAAGGAAACCAACCACATTTGTGGTTGGTTTTTATTATTTAAAAAAGCAACAAGTAATATAACTTTAATGCATTATTCCAATTGCTTTATTGACATTGAGCCTCTGAACCCTTAATAAACCCAAAAACTGTCGACTCGTCGGTTTCATAGCTCACGCTATACCGACATTCGTCGAAACAGTTTAATTAAGGGTTCTTCTCAATGCACAATAAATTTTCTCGGCATAATGGCGTGTGTTACTTTTTATTTCTCTTTTCATTTCTAAGCTATTTTAAGCTTGATACAGCTTTTTTATTACCTCAAATGTGGTTTTTATTCAACATTTATATTAAATGCGCTTATACACGCTTAAAATGGCATATATAAGTCCTCCAAATAAAGCATAAGGAACAAGATAGAAAATAAGTATGAAATAACGCCATGCTGAATGGCCTGTTTTCAGGACATAGTTCAGCCATTCATAAAAATGTTGCACACCTAACCAGTCGCCTAAGGGACTTAAGACTAAAAATGTGACCATGACTAAAGCAATAATAAAAAACATCGCTGTAATGCCTTTGGTTAAACGATGAAACGCTTGATCATATTGTTTAACAGCTGTTTCGTTGTGCTTGATACGTTCATCCATGGTTGCTTTATAATCGTTATTCGCTTGTTGCAGTTCTGCTTGATTGGTTTGTAACTGCTCCATCGCCTTATGTGTGTCTGTTTTTACATCTTTCAATTCTTCTTGGATGGCTGTTTGAAAATCTTGTTTTAAATTATCGTTATTAATGCGTTCAATATAGTGTTTCGCTACACTGATAAAACGCTTTTGTGTGATTTCAGTCGCTTGATTAAAGTTCGAGGCCGTTTTCTCGATCGTTGTTAATAATTCGTCGTGACGCTTGTTTCGCTCGTTCTCTCTCTTCTCGATCTCTTCGAGCCTTTTCATCAGCAAGTCTTGCTGATTCTGCAGCTTGTCTGCTACGCTCAAGCTCATTTGTGTCTTGGGCGAATTGGTCCCAATCTGATTGAGTGACGCCTGTATCTCGTTCAGTTGATTCATCACGACTTGAAGTTGGTCGTTTTGGCTGGCATTCGGTGTCTGAGTCTCGTTCTTGTTGTCTCCGTCGTTGAATTTGTCTTTCAAAGCCATCTTCGATCCCTCCTTTATTGTAATCTTCGCCGAGTTTACGCCCACGCACCTTTTTATCTTCGGCTAAGTGTCGATAGGTAATGCTTTTGGGTGTGACTCGTTCAATTTCAATACCATGTTGGTTTAAATGGTCTTTGAATTCATCCATATTGGTGGCTTGTGATTGGTCTATTGCCTCTCTAATCTCATCTTTCCATGAATATTGGGCAGTTGATTTCGTATTAGGGTCAGCAATCGCTTTTTCTGTCTGCGTATAACGTAAGCGTGCTGTGTCCTTTTCTGGCACGCTTAAACCATGTTCTATGCAAACCTCATCATTGAAATTTCTGACATTACGTAACGCTTGTTTATTGTTATTGAATTTCTTACCTGTCTCGAAGTCAATTGAATTAATGACAATATGATTGTGTACATGGTCTGTATCTGCATGCGTATAGACCGCTACTTGATGATTCGGTGCGAGCTTTTCAGCGAGTGCTAAGCCTAATTGATTACATTGTTCGGGCGTGACTTCGCCAGGTTTAAACGATTGGATTATGACATGTCCTTGATTGCCATCGGTTTTACCATATAATTCACGTGAAGCTTTAAAACTCGATTTCGCATAGTCGACATCACAATTTAAGCCGCTTTTTTCAACGGCTCGTTTCTCAGCATAATTAATGGCCCGTGATGTTGATTTGGTGGCACTTAATTTAGTTGTTGCCATTGGTATCACGCTTTTTTTGTTTAGGAATAAAATGATCAATTAAAAGGCCACCGAAAGCACAAAATAAGAAACAGATGGTGATAAACCACCATTGTTTTAGGAATGAAAAATTAAAAAATAAAATGAAGATCATTAAAGATATAACAGTTAAAATCCAAATACCAAACAGCCATCTTCTTAATTTAGTTTGTTCCATACCTCATCTAACCTTTCACGTAATTCGCTGATATTACGTTCTAATGCTTTATAGTTCGGTGCTTCATGTTGGTGTTGGTTGCAATATTTCGCAATCTGATTGGCATTAGCACCTAATCTACTTAAATCTTTGGCTATCGATTGTCGCGTTGTTTTATCTAATTTAGGTGCGACCAATCGAGATCCCTGTGCCTTTTTCTTAACGAAAGCAGGCACACTCATATTTAAAGTTTCAGCTGACTGTTTCAACTTTAAATATTCGGATTCGCTCACACGAAAACTAATTTGTTTCGGCTCCTTACGGTTGGGTTTATGGTTTTGCCCAACAGTTTCATCGCTAGCCACAAATGTGTTTTGTTCGCTCATACATCCCACCACGCTTTCTACGAAAGATAACTCCTTAATATAATTTTACTTTACAGGGTAAAGCAAAATTAATCAAGTCGTTAAGTGGTTTGGCAAGCATTGGCTTTGCTAGCCACTAACGTGGCAGACGCGCCAGCTTGTTGGGGATATTCCCCAAGCCCCTTAGCATTTTTTCTAGCGAAAAAATAAGTGGCTATTTGCTAGCCACTTATCAAGATTCATTATTTTTAGTTAGTGAATTTTGTTTGTTGTTTATTAACAATAACATGATAATAAATATTATTGTTATAGTGAGTATTATTATATAAGGATATATATTATATGATCCCTTAATACCTGTTAACGGAGCAATGACACTACCAATAATAAATTGTGATAAGCCTAAAAGACTTGCAGCATTTCCACTACCTCCTGTACGTTTTTCCATAGCTAGTGAGAATGCAATAGGACCTAAACCTGATACTGGGATAACTGTAAAGAACACAGAAAATAGATATACCCATGCAGGTAAATTTAATATTAATGTAGCAATAACAATAATTGCTCCAATTATTTGAATTACATTGTATAAAAGAATAATTGTATTACGATTAAAGAAATCGACTAATTTACCGGCTAATTGGCTAGAAATTATTAACCCTACTCCAACAAACGTCATGAAAATACTAAATTGTTGTGGAGAAAAATTATAAATTTTTTGTGTAATAAATGGTGCACTCGATGCATAACTAAATAGCATAATGTAACTAATACTTTGAATAAGTAGTGGAATTACAAATTTTTTAGTTTTCAATAAATTGCCAAAATCTTTTAAAATGAATTTTATATTTATGTGATTATTCTGTTTTTCATTTTTATCATTTTCCATAGAGAAAATTGATATTAATAGAAGTATTATACCAATACCTGTTAAGAATATAAAAATAGATCTCCAAGTGAAAAATGATAAAATACCTCCAGAAATTAAAGGGATAACAATTGTTAGAACACCATTAATTACCATTAATAATGATAAAAATTTTGCTAGTTTTTTACCTTGATAAATATCTCCTGCTGTTGAGCGAGCTATTACAATTGCTCCGCCACCCATTAATCCTTGAAAAAATCTTAATACAATAAGAGATTTAATACCTGGAGTAATAAAGCAACCTAAAGATGTCAGTATAAAGGCAGAAAAAATTAAAATAGTACTAGGTTTTCTGCCGATTTTATCTGATAGAGGCCCAAAAATAAATTGACCAAGAGCAATACCAATCATGGCAATGGATAATGAAAGTTGAGCATTAGAGGTTGTAGTATGTAAGCTTTCTTGAACACCTGGTAACGCAGGAGTATACAAATCTGATAGTAACGGGCCGAAAGCTGTCATAATACCCAATAAAATAGTGAAAGATATATATAATTTTTTATTCTTTTGGATAATAAGCACCTACTTATATCTTTAATATATTACTTAATAAGTAAAGTTTTTTAAAACGTTTATCATTGCGTCATTTTGTTCAGGGAATCCAATAGTAATACGGATACCATGAGGGAACGGTCTAGTTATACATCCTACTTTTAAAAGTTCTTCGAATAATTTATTTACATTTTCTGTATTGACAAAAATGAAATTTGTTTCACTAGGATAAAAATGTTTACTTTCAGGAATTTCAAAGAATTTTTGTCTCTCGTTTGCATTTTTTAATTTGATATCATTAATATAATCCTGATCTTTATATGCTGTTATAGCAGCAATTTCAGATAATCTACCTATATTGAAAGGAGGTTTAATTATATTGAATTTTTCTATAATTTTTTGATCGCCAATAACATAGCCAATTCTCATACTTGCCAAACCATATGCTTTTGAAAAAGTACGTAAAACAAATAAGTTTTTATATTTTTCTTGTAATTCTAAAGCATTTGGAAAATCTTCTGCGGTTACAAATTCTCCATATGCTTCATCTAACGCAACAGGAATTGTTGAAGGAACTTTATTTAAAAATTCGATTAACTCATTATGAGTGAAATATGTACCTGTTGGATTATTGGGATTACATAACCAAATTAAGGCTGTTTCGTCATCTACTTCCTCTAAAATGTTATCTAAATCAAATTTCCCGTTTTTTAGTGGACTTTTTACAATATTAGCAGATTCGATAACTCCATTATGATAATATTGGCCAAAAGTTAAATTGCTAGTTATTAGCTTATCTCCTGGTTTAATAATTGCTCTAGAAATTATTGTAATAATATCATCTAATCCTGCACCTAATAAAATACGATTTTCATCTATATTTAAAGTATCGCCAATTGCTTTTCTTAAGTTAAGTGAAGTAGTGTCTGGGTAATATTGTATATTATCTATTTTATCTTTTATTGCTTTTTTGGCTTTAGGAGAAGGTCCATATAGGTTTTCATTAGAAGCTAACTTATATAATGGTCCTTCAATATTATAAGATTTTTTTAATTCCTCTGGATTTAATCCTGGTTGATAAGCTGATAAATTTTCAATTTGAGTTTTCATTTAAATTCTCCTATCTAAATTTAGAAATTTCATCTTGTGCTTTTTTTAATATTTCGAATGAATATTTTAAGTTTTGATTTTCTTTTTCATCTAGAGGTAATTCTATAATTTTTTGGGCACCGTATTTATTTATCAACGTTGGTACACCAGAATATAAATTGTCATATCCATATTCTCCACTTAAATAGCTAGAAACAGTTAATATAGTATTTTCATCTTTAATTATGGCATTAGTTATGGTCGTTAAAGCTTTTGCAATTCCATAGCTTGTATTTCCTTTAGATTTTAGAATTTCAGTACCTACTTCTTTTGTATATGTTGTTATTTCTTCTAAAACATTTGAAGTTTTTTCTT
Organism: Staphylococcus pasteuri; assembly: GCF_030547725.1. NCBI lineage: Bacteria > Bacillati > Bacillota > Bacilli > Caryophanales > Staphylococcaceae > Staphylococcus > Staphylococcus pasteuri. The sequence continues at coordinate 6,443 of NZ_JAUOQO010000019.1, forward strand.
TTAATGGTACTCCTGCAATGTTTGCTTTAGACCATATTGGAACTTGAGAGTCGCCATGTTCTCCTAATACCATAGCTTGTATGTTTGATGGAGAAACATTGTATATTTCACTTAATTTAAATTGAAAACGCGCAGAATCAATTATTGTACCAGAACCAATGACTTTTTCTTTGGGAAAACCTGAGATTTCTTTTGTAATATAGGATAAAGTGTCAACAGGATTAGAGGCTATAATAAAAATACCTTTAAAATGATTTTCCATTATTTTTGCAATAATAGATTTAAATATTTTGTGATTAGCTTCTAATAAGTCTGAACGTTTACTTACAGATTCCATTGAAGCACTAGCGGCGATGACAATAATGTCTGCATCTTCACAATCAGAATAATCTCCACTTTTTACTTTTAACATAGAGTTGTTAAAAGGAAGCATGTGTCTTAAATCCTCTACACAACTTTTTACAACATTTTCGTGTCTAGATATTATCGCTATTTCGTCTATACTAGTGTTCGATTCAGAAGCCATTAAGAATGAATAACTTGATCCAACGTGACCATTTCCAATTACTACAACTTTATTATTTTTCATATATAATGTCCTCTCTTTTTACTGTAATTAAATCTTCCCACACATAATTATTATTTTCAATAAATTCTAAAAATAATTAATACCTATTGCTTGTCTTACATCAAAGAGAGTGTCAGTTGCGATTGAACGAGCGTTTTCACTACCTTTTTTGAGTACATCATATACATAGTCCATATTATTCTGATAGTCCTGTCTTTTATTACGAATAGGTTCTAATTCACTTTGTATTATTTCATTTAAATAGTTTTTAATTTTGACATCGCCTAAGCCACCTTTTTGATAGTGATTTTTTAATTTTAATAATTGATCTGTATCTGAACAGAAAGCATCTAAATAAGTAAAGACAGTATTTCCTTCTATTTGTCCAGGATCATTGATATGAACATGGTTAGGGTCCGTATACATTGACATAATTTTCTTTCTAATAGTATCTGGAGAGTCCGATAAATAAATCGCATTGTCTAAAGACTTACTCATCTTAGCTTTCCCGTCAGTTCCTGGAAGTCTACCTAAACCTTTTCTAGGTAGTAAGGCTTTAGATTTGTATAATATATTTTGATTGTATGTAGTGTTAAACGTTTTAACAATTTCATTAGCTTGTTCTATCATAGGTATTTGATCTTCTCCTACGGGAACTACCGATGTTTTAAATGCTGTAATATCAGCAGTTTGACTAATCGGATATATTAAAAAACCGGCTGGAACTCTTTCTCCAAATTTTTTTTCTTTCATTTCATTTTTTACAGTAGGATTTCTTTTTAATCTGGATAATGTAACTAAGTTTAAATAATGCATCGTTAATTCATTTAATTCTGGTATTTGAGACTGAACAAATATATTAGACTTTAATGGATCTATACCTACTGATAAATAATCTAATACAACTTCCGTTAAACTATTACGAATTTTTTCAGGATTTCTAGCGTTATCAGTTAATGCTTGTTGATCAGCTATCATTATAAAGCTATTAAATTGGTCTTGTAATTCAACTCTTTTTTTAAGTGATCCTATATAATGACCAATGTGTAATTTCCCAGTAGGTCTATCACCCGTTAATAAATTTTCTTTTTGCATTTGACTAGCTCCTTTATATTAAAATCATCATTTTCTATAGGATAAATTTTTTTCTGAATTTTTAAAAGAGTTTATATTGTATACATTTCTACTACCTATAATAATTAATTATGTTAATTAAAGGAAAAAGACCCAAACACCGTCATATCAGCGTCTGGGTCTTTTAAAAATGAAAATTGAATATAAGATAATGAGATACTAAAACATTAATAAACTTTATACGTTTGTCCAGTTTGAGCGCCTTCAACACTTTTAATAAATGCATTTGCTACTTTATCAACTGGAACAGCTGTAAATCCTTTGAAGAATTCTCCATACTTATCTAAAGCTTCTTCAACGACATTAGGACTTACATTGTTAATTCTTAAACCATTTTTTAATTCTACAGCTGCTGATGTAACAAATCCTGAGACACCACCATTTGCCATAGCTGCTGAAGAACCTAATAAAATAGGATCATCCATCATAATTCCGGAAGTTAAAGTAAAGCTACCATTTTTATTTAAATAGTGTTGGCCTATTAAAACAAGATTTATCTGTCCTAATAATTTACTTTTTATGGCTACATTATTTTCTTCTAAACTCATATCTGATAGGGATTTGAAAGTTGCTCCTCCCGTGGCACTGACAACAGCATCTATATCTTTAATATCTTTATACATTTGTTCAATTTCTGTTGGAGAGGTAATATCTAATTGATAATCACCAGATTTACTGCCAACTTCAATAACTTCATGATTATTTTCTTTAAGTTTCTTAGATACACTTTTACCTATTGTGCCAGTAGCACCAATAACTACTATTTTCATTGTAATCCTCCTAATAAATACTGTTATTTTTGTAAATTTTTTAGCCAAAATAAATATATTCGAAAGTTTACTATTAACACTTACATACTTAATGTAACATATACATTTATGAATTTATTCTGTAAAACATAGTATATTCAAGTAATGTTAATATTAAATAAGCTTATACATAGAATATACAAATTAGCTACCCATAATCAGTAATTATGTTAACTAACTCAAAAGGCACAAACGCCGTCATTTCAGCGTTTGTCCCTTCGTTTTTGGATTATCGATTATACAACTTTTATACAGTCCCACAACCACACGTTTTCATGCATTTTCATCAATAACACTTTTGTATCTTTATTCAGTGTGAACTTAAAATATATTGCATAATATTTAATGAAAGGTGGAAAAATATGATTTATGATATTTCCGAAAGATTAAAAAAATATACAGAGTCACATGACCAAAAAGAAAACTTATTTCACTTTGGTATGTATGTAGCTTTAACATCATTAGCTGGTACTATAATTTATATGTTTAGTAGCACAGCCATTTGGATTACGCCCCTGAATATGTCTGTTGCAAGCTTTTTAATATTACTTATGGGTATGTATAAAAGAAAAGATAAAAGAGCATTTCTATTGTTTTATATGCATGGTACACAAAAAAAAGAGATTATTAAGAGCTTAACATGCGGAATTATATCTTTACTTGTTGGTTTTGCGACATTTAATTTACTTAAGTGGTTTAATCTTAGTTATAAAATAAATTATAATATATTAGCCATTTTTAAAAATTCCTTCCATTTTCTTTTAGAATTTCTTTTTACAATGTGGACTATGTTTTTTTTAACAATAGCAATGGGTTTAATATTAAAACCTATTGCTTTATTGATAGTTAAAAGAGTAATGGATGTTAGAAAAGATTTATAGATTGTCAGTTTAATAAAAAGTTTTAGTATATTATAATTAGAACGCACTTCCGTGCACAAAGGAGGTGTGCATATGGCGTTAACGATACTCTCACTTGTTGGAACATTTATCTTATCTGTTATTGCTGGTGTAGTTGCGAACTACATTACAGATAACCTAAAAAGATAAATAAAAAACCCCACTTTGCTTTGGTCGGCAGTGGGGTTTTGACATATGGCGAACCATACTTCACTTGTTACCTTCAGTATACATCAGCAGATACTATTTGTAAAAATTCATCTACTTTTATTATTCTTCCCAATCGGTTTGGAGCTGTTTTAAAAAGGCTTCTCGTTCTTTCTCTAATTGTGGATCATACTCATTTTGTGTTTGTTTTTCATATGTGCGTTC
>NZ_JAUOQO010000358.1:0-270 GCF_030547725.1 Staphylococcus pasteuri
GATAATTGATCGTAGAAGATGGTTATAAGAAGGTAAAGTTAGTCTAAAGCGCTAATCATCACTCTGGCTGACGATAAAAAGTATCGACTTTGAGCTTTTGAGGGAGCACCATTACCTCAATTGTGCACTCTAGGCTAATGGAAGTACAAGTTATTACAAGTCAGGGGGCATAGCGTTAGGAATATCCTCTTCAGTATCACAACTTGTTTCCACAAAAAGTGAACGTATAGATGGCCTATTAGTTAAATCCTCAATCGGACGGTTTTGTTG
>NZ_JAUOQO010000359.1:0-270 GCF_030547725.1 Staphylococcus pasteuri
CAACGGCTTGCTGCATCTCTTCGTCATCGGTAGTAATGAGGGTTGGCATGAAGTTAGTGGTGCCGCTTTTAATATTAGACTGATGCATAATCTCTAAATTGCGGGTACTAAAGTCGCCATTTAGCATCACACCGCCACAACCGTTTAGTTGCAGATCTACAAAACCCGCACTTAGCACTGAACCATTTAGGTCAATGCTTCTTATTTGTGGCGATACTTGCTGGTTAGGAACCACCGATGTGATGTGACCATTTTCAATCAGTACTGAAT
>NZ_JAUOQO010000360.1:0-270 GCF_030547725.1 Staphylococcus pasteuri
GGTCAACCGGTCGCGATAGCGGCTGGACAATTGGTCGATCAACATGATGGTAGCGAACAACAAAATGAAAATCGCCGCTGCCTCGTCGTATTTGCCCTGCCCCCAGGACATGGCGTTCTTCAGCTCATAGCCAATGCCGCCGGCCCCGACAACACCAAGGATCGCAGAAGCGCGAATGTTGATTTCGAACCGCAGCAGCGCATAACTGAGATAGTTTGGTGCCACTTGCGGGATCACGCCCAGCACCATGCGCTGGGTCCAGGTCGCCCC
>NZ_JAUOQO010000361.1:0-270 GCF_030547725.1 Staphylococcus pasteuri
GTTCGGAGGGGATTGGTCAGTATTTGGCATGACCTTTATTGCCTCTGCAGTGGCCATGACATTTCGCCAAGAAATGGCACACCGACACCATAACCCCATTCTGAATTTTGGCATGACCGCATTTGTAGCCACCACCATCGCGGGCTTGGCTGTACGTTATGATATTGGTAATCAACCGCAAACGGTAATGGCTGCTTCTGTGTTACTTCTGGTGCCTGGTTTTCCACTCATTAATGCAGTGTCTGACATGGTAAAAGGGCACATTAGTAT
>NZ_JAUOQO010000362.1:0-270 GCF_030547725.1 Staphylococcus pasteuri
AACTTTTTCCGTGAGGCTCATTCTGATGTTAAGAACGTAGAATACGTTATTGCACCCGTAGTACCCAATGTAGACAAAAACAAGCCTGTTGTAGAGGAAAAAGGGACTCAAAATACCACACAGAAGAATGAATTACCTTTAAAAGACCATTATATAGATCTACACGACAATCTAAACCCTAAATACATATTTGAATCTTTTGTTGTAGGGTCTTTCAATGAGCTGGCATATGCCTCAGCACAAGCTGTTATTAAGAAACCAGCAGTCTAT
>NZ_JAUOQO010000363.1:0-269 GCF_030547725.1 Staphylococcus pasteuri
GAATTAGCCGCAGGTGAGACTCGTCGAGTTGAATTTAGCGTGCCGTATAGTGACTTAGCCTTAATCAATGCCAAGTTAGAGAAAGTGGTAGAACCGGGCGAGTTTAAAGTATTTGTTGGTGCATCTTCTAAAGCAGATGATTTACTAAGCGCCAACTTCCGCGTGGAATAAGCGCGTAACAACCAGCATGTAAAGCCTCTTAAGTTTAGCTAAGGGGCTTTTTTTATAGCTCGGGAATATGCACTAACAAATCGCTTATTCCTATATAC
>NZ_JAUOQO010000364.1:0-269 GCF_030547725.1 Staphylococcus pasteuri
GCCAAGCATTGGCAATATAGCTGGCATTCTGAATGGTTCGCCCATTCATATAGCGGTGATGCGCGCACAGCACATCTCTAAACTGGCCTATGCGCCGTTGTTTTAGGCTACTTTCTTTGGACGGCCCTACTCGAATGGCCAGGTCGATATCTTTAGCAAATAGATCCAAATGCAGATCACTTGCCACTAACTCTGGCTCTAGTAAAGGATGCGCCTTTAATAGCGCTGCAATTGCCGGTGTTACTAAGCTTTCCATGAGTGCATTAGGT
>NZ_JAUOQO010000365.1:0-269 GCF_030547725.1 Staphylococcus pasteuri
CCGTTACAACGGTTTCCGCAACCAGAGATGAAAATGGCGTCGCCGAGCACACACCGGCCTTCGGGGTGAGCAGTGCGCCAACGGATATCGAGTTCGATCAGAACATGTTCCTGTTCCTCGAAGGGGTCGAGGGCGACTCGGTGGTATTTAATCAAGAGGGCACCTTTGATGTGATCGCTCTCGATTTTGACCTAGAGGCAGTCCAGAATGTCGCGACCGACGGGAATCTTGGTCTCGATTTCGCGCCCATAACGGTTCATGTTCAAGGG
>NZ_JAUOQO010000366.1:0-269 GCF_030547725.1 Staphylococcus pasteuri
GGTATGCTGAAGTAGACTCAAGCAATGCTAACGCCGACGTAAATGCCGCTACCGTAACCATTACGAAGAATATTGTTGATACCACTCCGCCTAGCGGCATAGTACCAAAGGCAATAGGTAACGATACAAACAGTAAACCTGGGCCCGCACTTGGCTCAATGCCATTGGCAAATACAATCGGGTAAATCGCTAAACCAGCCATTAGCGCAACCACAGTATCGGCGATGGCAATGTAGATAGAGGTTTTAGCAATAGACGCACCTTCAGGC
>NZ_JAUOQO010000367.1:0-269 GCF_030547725.1 Staphylococcus pasteuri
GGCCACCGCGCAGCTCGCGACGGGCAAAACGGGCGGCAGAGGCCGCGTCGGTCGCAAGGCTCATTCTGCGGCCTCACGCGCAACGTCATCGACCCGGCCATCGCGCAACCGCACGACATTGTCACAGCGCGCAGCCAGACTGGGCGCATGGGTGACCAGAACAAGAGTCGCGCCATGGCGATCGCGCAGTCCAAACAGCAGATCCATGATCGCGCCGCCGTTTGCCTCGTCGAGATTGCCGGTCGGCTCATCCGCAAGAAGGATCGCGG
>NZ_JAUOQO010000368.1:0-269 GCF_030547725.1 Staphylococcus pasteuri
GCCGTATTTAGTGAGACGTTTATTAGAAAATGGCGCGAATAGTTCGTTTGTACACCGTTTAGTCGATGCGCGATGCCCAGTAGCAGATCTAACCATTCACCCAGTGACTTTATTACGCTCACGTAGCTGTTTGCATAACCCTAGAATTGTTAAGCCTCCACAGTTGTTTGGCGAGCAACGCCAAAACTCCAGCGGTGTAGCCACCGATATTGAAAGTGAATGGCAACCCTTTGAGCGCCAAATAAGCGCCTTTTTAGGTGACTATACAT
>NZ_JAUOQO010000369.1:0-269 GCF_030547725.1 Staphylococcus pasteuri
ATGCAGCACAGGTCAATCTCAATACGACATCATTAAATAATACCGCAGGTCAACTTATCCATGCAGGAACAGGACAACTCGATATTCAGGTTGATCAGTTACAGGGTAATCAAGGAAAAATACTCAGTAATGGTCAATTACAATTACAAGCAGGAATTCTTGATTTAAGTCAGGGTGTAACTTCAGCTGAACACATTATCCTGAAAGCGAATCAATTAAATCATCAGCAAGGACAGCTTATCCAGCGTGGTAAGCAGAGCCCTCTGACT
>NZ_JAUOQO010000370.1:0-269 GCF_030547725.1 Staphylococcus pasteuri
TCACCAAGGGGTACACCCGTTATCCCAACATGGTCAAGTGGTCTAGCGCTGCGGTGCCCGGACCGCTCCCCGTGTCGTGGGACGAAACAGACGTCACGATTGACGCGGGCGAGGTGGACGTTGCAGAAACGCCGGATTACCTTGTTGACGCCTTGCAATTGGGCGACACGCTGATCCTGTACAAGCAACGCTCGGCTTACGTCATGCGGCTGATCGGCCAGCCCTACATTTTCCAGGTGCAGAAACTACCCGGCGATGCTGGAATGCTT
>NZ_JAUOQO010000371.1:0-269 GCF_030547725.1 Staphylococcus pasteuri
AAAGAAATCTGACAATTGTATAAAAGACAGAAATAAACGTGACAAACCGTTAGAATACCAATATATTATGAAACAAAATATCTAAATTAACTATAAAAGACTTCTCTATATATAAAAACAAATTAAAAAGATAGGGGCAATAAAACACTCAAAAAATCAAAAGAAAAAAATAAAACAAAAAACAATTATTTTATTTTTATATATTTTTAAATTTTTTATAAGAAAGTTTATTAATTTATATTTATTTATTAAACAAATGAGTTAAATAT
>NZ_JAUOQO010000372.1:0-268 GCF_030547725.1 Staphylococcus pasteuri
GCTAACCGCTTACCAAGTGGCTGCGGTGTTTGATCAAAATTGGTCGATGGGTCGCAATCAACTTATTATGCGTTACGCTGATAACACGGATACAAGTACTTTCAACAAAGTGGAAGACTTAACCACTTTATACATGAGCTTAGAAGGCGGTGTTAACTTTAGTGAGCAAGTAGCGCTAGAGTATTTAGGTGCTTACCATAACTACGATGCCAAATCTTCTGAGGAAGACCGTACCAACTACAGTGCTATTGTTCGTCCAATGTATAAT
>NZ_JAUOQO010000373.1:0-268 GCF_030547725.1 Staphylococcus pasteuri
ATTTGGAGCACCATCGCTATTCTGATAACAAGCAAGCTAAACAAGACTTTAAATATTTAAGTGATGGTATTGGTGAAGGAGTCACTAAGAATTGGCTAGCTAGATACTGTCAACATTTACCGATAGAGCAACAGAGCGATGTGATTAATACGCTGTATCTGTCGGGATCGTTTCAAACATTATCAACACAGTGCCAAAAATTGCTAATGACTGATTACAAAGTATGGGGGGATAAAACATTTCAACAGTTTTTAGCTATGTGCATTTC
>NZ_JAUOQO010000374.1:0-268 GCF_030547725.1 Staphylococcus pasteuri
GTTGTAAGGCACAATAATCGCCCACGGTAAGCCATTACCTGTTTGGTAATAGCTGCTGGCTGAAGGATTTGATACATCATCAAAGCTTCCCCATAAACTGCTATCTACAGCTGCACTTGGGCTTTGATTTTTACTATGAATCTCTAAACCACGGCCTGGCGAGCTGGCAAAATAAGGGTTACGTGAATGCTCTGTGGCATAAATAAATGGGTCGAACGGCGCACTTGGTAAGGCATTTTTAGCTAAGCCTTCATGCATGGGTAGTAGC
>NZ_JAUOQO010000375.1:0-268 GCF_030547725.1 Staphylococcus pasteuri
GATTAATATCAGGCTTTTTTATGGGTCTAGTAAGCTTGTTGCTTGCAATCGCTAGCGAGAGTTTCGCCATCGATAGATTTAGCGTTTTGGTCAAAACAGCGCGGTAATGGCCAGCTAGGTTTACTAACAATTAAGCCTTGGTTCTCGTCACACGCTTCACCATTTTCGCTTATACACCAAGAGCTAGGTTCTGGTGTAGGCACTTTATTTTGGGAATGACGATACTTAGACACCGCTTGATAAACCACACGCCGAGCCTTGTTTAATC
>NZ_JAUOQO010000376.1:0-268 GCF_030547725.1 Staphylococcus pasteuri
GGCCAAAGCCGTTAATTCCTACTTTAATCGTCATTTTAGGTGGTCCTATTTGGCGAATTGCTGAATGTAGCTAAGTTGTGCAGGCACCGTGAAGGCGTTAGGGCGTTGCGCTTTAATTTTTGTAATGGCGTCGTCTAGTTCAAAACCCATGGCGAACATAATGCGCGCGGCTAACATGCCAGTGCGGCCGCTGCCGCCTTTACAATGAATGGTAAGGTTCATGCCATTGTTTAGCAGTTGTACAAAGCGCGGCAGCAAGGTTTGAAGC
>NZ_JAUOQO010000377.1:0-268 GCF_030547725.1 Staphylococcus pasteuri
CTTTTCACCAAGTCAAATACACCCAGAGCGGCCTTGTGTTTGTTTGCAGAATCAACCCGAATTTGAAATCGACCATCTGACATTTCCTCAGCCATTTTTGCAAAGCGCTGAACCCCGGTATCTAGCAAAGGAAATTTGGTCGGCCAAGACTCCGCCAGTTTAAGTTTGTACACTTTTCCTTCAGCAGCCACAGCGCTCAAGCTTAAGCAGCTGGTAAGCAATGCTGCAAAGCACAGCAATCCCTTTCTCATTGGTATGTCCTTATATG
>NZ_JAUOQO010000378.1:0-268 GCF_030547725.1 Staphylococcus pasteuri
CCGCCGGATCGGATGGCACGCCGGGGGCCGAAGGGCTTTCGGGTTTGGCGCGGGCCTTCTTCTATGCGGGCGCGCGGGCCATCCTTGTGTCGCATTGGCCTGTTGATGATTATGCCGCTTCGGTCCTGACCACCGGCATGCTGGACCGGATGTATGCGCCCGATGCCCGCGGCCGGGCCGTGGCGCTACAGCAGTCAACGTTGGACATCCTCGATGACACCAGCGAAGATCGCTTTGCCCATCCGCGCATCTGGGCGCCGTTTGTGGT
>NZ_JAUOQO010000379.1:0-268 GCF_030547725.1 Staphylococcus pasteuri
ATTGTGACCCGTGCTGCAAATGATGTGGTCGCAGGCGGCCAAAATGTGACCCGGCAGGCTGGGGAAGTGGTTCAAAAGACCATTCAGAACGTTGAGCAGCAGGTGGCCACAATTGCCCAGCCCGATCGATTGGCGGAAATTACCCAGAAAGTGGCGATTAAAAGCCAGCCAAACCAGCCAGCCGGCGCGAACGCACAGCCAGCGCGCGCGAACGCAAACGATCCAGCCTATGTGAAACGCGTGCAAGCGGGGCTGGCCAGCCTTGGGT
>NZ_JAUOQO010000380.1:0-268 GCF_030547725.1 Staphylococcus pasteuri
GGGCCGTAGTGACTCCTTCGAGGTCTTCGACGCGTGCGGCTTCGCGGGCAGCTTCGATAGCCGCGTCGAGATCCGCCCGGGCCAATGTAGCGGTATCGTTCCAGCGTGCAGACAACGCGTCCGAAATCGCCGCAACCGCCGATTGAGAGGCTTCATGCCCACCGCCGATGCCACCAGCTCCATCGCAGACGATCATCACCGCCACGTCATCAGCAAAGCGCAGCACCCGCAGGGCGTCCTGATTTTCTTCGCGTACCTGCCCTTGACG